>JBOFIW010000250.1:0-2574 GCA_051650365.1 Vibrio sp.
AAGCGGCATTAAAAGCGGCAACCGAGCAACTGCAGCAAAGCGGCAGTGATTCGCCAGCGTTAGATGCCGCTGTGTTACTTTGCCATGTACTGGCTAAGCCACGTTCCTATTTGTTGACTTGGCCAGATAAAACTCTTGAGGAGCCAGCTTTGGTTTCTCTAAACGCATTACTTGCTCGCCGTATGGCGGGTGAGCCGATTGCCTACATCCTCGGTGAGCGTGAGTTTTGGTCACTGCCGCTGAAAGTTTCACCTTCCACACTTATTCCCCGCCCTGATACTGAACGTTTGGTTGAGTTGGCGCTTGAGAAAGCGGCGTTGATTGAAGGTGAACTCCTAGATCTTGGCACTGGAACAGGGGCGATTGCGTTGGCTTTGGCTTCGGAGTTACCACTGCGTCGGGTTACGGGGATTGATTTACGCCCTGAAGCTGCGGATTTGGCTCAGGAAAATGCGACCCGCTTGAGCATTCTCAATACGCAATTTTTGCAGGGGAGTTGGTTTAGCCCGCTGGCTGACGGTACGAAGTTTGCTTTGATCGTCTCCAACCCACCTTATATTGAGGAAAATGATCCTCATCTGAATCAGGGTGATGTTCGTTTCGAGCCGAAAAGTGCATTGGTTGCACAAGAAAACGGCCTCGCGGATATCCGCTACATCAGCACGCATGCTCCTCGCTTTTTACTTGAAGGAGGCTGGTTGCTGTTTGAGCATGGTTACGATCAGGGTGAAGCGGTGCGTACGATTTTGCGTGAGCTAGGCTACCAAAGCGTAACGACCGAACAAGATTATGCCGGTAATGACCGGGTTACATTGGGACAATATCAAACGGAAAGAGAAGCATAATGTACGAAGGCTTAAAACATTTTCACCTATTCACCATCGGCGTCAGCGCGATGATGCTGTCAATTCGCTATGTGTTGATGATGATTAACTCGGTATATTTAGAGCGCAAATTTTTCAAAATTTTCCCGCATATCAATGACACCTTTTTATTGCTTTCTGGTGTGGGATTAATATTTATCACGGGATTCATTCCTTTTACCCCTGCGGCACCGTGGATGACAGAAAAATTCACCTGCGTACTGGCTTACATTGCTTTAGGTTTTTTTGCCCTGAAGCTAGGTCGCAACAAATTGCTGCGTAGCTTTGCATTTTTTGGCGCATTGGGCTGGCTTGCCATGGCAGGAAAAATTGCGGTAGCAAAAGCCCCGATTCTGTTTGGTTAATCTCAGGAACAACCATGCTGAATTTGTGTGATGAAGATTTTGATGAGATGGAGTTGGTGGAAGGGGCACTTGCACTCAATAAAGCCATTAATCCTGATACGCAGTTAGAATGGGCTCACATTGAGTTGGCACGTCTGCTTAAAGAGGCGGAATTGACCTTGGTGCATGAGCGTGATGAAAAAGCACGTTTCGATGCTTTGCTACGCCTGTTTTACCAGGAGTGGGGCTTTTGTGGTGATCGTGAAGCTTATTTTGATTCGCGCAACGCCTTTATTGATCAGGTTTTGGAACGACGCAAAGGTGTTCCGGTCAGTTTGGGGGCATTGCTGCTCTATTTTGGTCGCAAGTTTGGCTTTCCACTGCACAGCATCAGTTTTCCTACTCAATTTCTCCTCGTACTCAACTGGCCAGGAGAGCGGCCGATTTATCTCAACCCTTTTAATGGTGAGTCGGTTTCCCAACATACATTACAAGCTTGGTTAGTGGGGCATAAAGGCCCATTGGCTAAGCTCAAGCCACAGCATTTGCAGTGTGTGGATAACCCAACCATTATTGGCCGCTGGTTGGCGCTGCTCAAAAGTGCCTTACTGCGCGAGGAGCGCTATACTTTGGCGCTCAGATGTACGGATTTGGCACTCACCTTTGTGCCTGATGATCCTTACGAAATTCGCGATCGTGGCTTTATCTACCAGCAGCTACAGTGTCATCAAATTGCTATATCGGACTATCAATATTTTATTGAGCAATGTCCAAACGATCCGGCGGCGGAATTGTTAAAAACGCAAGTCAATGCACTCAGTCACAATACTCAAGTGACGCTGCATTAACCCAACAAGAGAGATTAAGATGGAACAGAAAATTGTCCATGTCGGTGGTATTCCGGTAGCTAACGATAAACCGTTTACCCTGTTTGCGGGTATGAACGTGCTGGAATCACGTGATTTAGCGATGCAAATCTGCGAACACTACGTGAAGGTAACTGACAAGCTCGGTATCCCTTATGTGTTCAAAGCTTCGTTTGATAAAGCAAACCGCAGCTCAGTGCACTCTTACCGTGGCCCAGGCCTAGAAGAAGGCATGAAAATCTTCCAAGAGCTGAAACAAACGTTTGGGGTGAAGATCATCACTGACGTTCACACGGCTGAGCAAGCTCAACCTGTTGCGGATGTGGTGGATGTGATTCAATTGCCCGCGTTCTTGGCGCGCCAAACTGATCTGGTTGAAGCGATGGCGAAAACCGGCGCTGTGATCAACGTGAAAAAGCCACAATTCATGAGCCCAGGCCAAGTGGGCAACATCGTTGAGAAGTTTGCTGAGTGTGGCAACGACAAGGTGATTCTGTGTGA
>JBOFIW010000251.1:0-2489 GCA_051650365.1 Vibrio sp.
AAACGCACCAAGCGCTTTGTCATCCTCATCACAAGTTTGACCAGCTTGACATGCGTCATCCAACCAAGATTTACCGACCTTACCTCCGACATACACTTCTGCCACTGCTGCAGAAGAAGCAAAAAGTAACGTCGCTGAAATAATTGCCGCTAGCTTTTTCATGTTATTTCCTTTTTTCATTATGATTATCGTCCTGAGTGATCAATTAACTCATGACCGCTCAAAAAGGTTTGCTCCATCTTCGGATCATTAGACCTTTTTGTTGGCATCACTATAGCGGATGAAATAAAAAGAAAAAGAGCCTTTCGGTTATTATTTTGTCACGTCTTTGCTAAAAATGAGAAAAAACTAAAACACAAACCATTAACTTAATACCATTGTACTATCGGCATATTTCAATCAATAATAAAAAAGCCGCAGTTTATTCTGCGGCTTTTAAGCTTTATACAACTAATCACTTATGCATTCGCTTCACGAGTCTCAATATAAGCTAATGCCATTTTGATACGTGCAATCACACGCTCTTGACCGATCAGATTCATTACTGCATCTACAGAAGGTGATTGACCACCACCTGTTACTGCAACACGCAGTGGCATACCGATTTTACCCATGCCGATCTCAAGCTCTTCACACACCTGTGCGATCACTTGGTGCAGCGCTTCGGTATTCCATTCCGTCAGAGCTTCAATCTTGCTCAGAGCTAGTATCAATGGCTCTTTCGCTACGCCACGTAGATGTTTCTTCGCGGCATCAGCATCAAACTCAGCAAAATCTTCGTAGAAGTAACGTGATTGCTGCGCCAGCTCAACCAGTGTATTGCAACGCTCACCCACCAACTTCACCACTTCAGCTAATGCAGGGCCAGTCGCTTTGTTAATGCCTTGGTGATCAAGATGCCACTCAAGGTGTTTTGCCACATACTCAGGCTCTGAAGTCTTGATGTAGTGGTTGTTCAACCATAGCAGTTTGTCAGTGTTAAACGCTGACGCTGATTTTGAAATTGCGCCAAGGCTGAATAGGTTGATCATGTCATCACGAGAGAAGATTTCTTGGTCGCCATGTCCCCAACCTAAACGCACTAAGTAGTTCAGCAGCGCTTCTGGCAGGTAGCCGTCATCACGGTATTGCATTACAGAAACCGCGCCATGACGCTTAGACAGCTTAGCTCCATCATCACCCAAGATCATTGCACAGTGCGCAAACGTTGGGATGGTTGCACCCATTGCTTTGTAAATGTTGATTTGGCGTGGCGTGTTGTTGATGTGGTCTTCACCACGAATCACATGGCTGATACCCATATCGACATCATCCACGACTACACAGAAGTTATAGGTAGGAGTGCCATCAGTACGACGGATGATCAGATCATCCAGTTGGTCGTTACGGATTTCGATGCGACCACGGATTTGGTCATCAAAAACGACGCTCCCCTCTTTCGGGTTACGGAAACGGATACAGCAAGGCTCACCTTCTTTCGCTGCTTCATTTACCGCTTTGACTTTTGGATGATTCGCATCGTAGCGAGGCATCTCTTTGTTCGCTTCTTGCTCTGCGCGGATTTCATCCAATAGCTCTTTCGGGGCATAGCACTTGTAGGCTTTACCTTCAGCCAACAACTGATCTATCACTTGGTTGTAACGGTCAAAACGTTTGGTTTGGTAGTATGGACCTTCATCCCATTCCAAGCCTAACCAAGTCATGCCTTCAATGATGGCATCCACCGCCGCCTGAGTAGAGCGTTCTAAGTCTGTATCTTCAATACGTAGAACAAATTCGCCGCCTTGGCTTTTTGCATACAACCAAGAATAGAGTGCTGTACGCGCACCACCTACGTGCAGATACCCAGTTGGACTAGGCGCAAAACGAGTTTTAACCGTCATTTCAATTACCTTTGTGAGATTCTTTTGCTGAGTGCTCAGCATGCGAAATTTTGGGCGGTATTCTAACACCCGAGTTGGCGCGATGCTACGCACGATTTTCGGCAAATTCATACTCACCAAAATGAGTGCGAGAAGTAAGGGTTGACCTTACCTTAAGGTTAAGGTTTATCCTTATTTTCATTCCAATGGGAGGAACAAAAATGAACTATTTTGCCTTACCTCTGCGTGGCCTTAATTGCATGGGCTGTGCTCGAAAATTGGAGCGCCAACTCAATCAAGATCTCACCGTTGAGATCGAAACGCTGACGCCAACCTCGATTGAACTGCATACTAATGCCACCTTAAATGAGGTACTCACCAGTATTGAATCGCTGGGTTATCAAGGCGGCACTGAGCAAACTTATCAGCTACAAGGTTTAAATTGTGGTCGCTGTGTGAATAAACTGATCACGCACCTCAGCGCGCAAGCTGACATTGCCAAACTGCAAGTCAGTAAAGAGCAGCTTTCACTCGTCACAACCTTAACCGCTGAACAAGTGAAAGCGCTGGTGGCAGAAGTGGGCTATCAGGCTATAGAAGCAGAACAAGAATCAACATTTGCGCCAG
>JBOFIW010000252.1:0-7495 GCA_051650365.1 Vibrio sp.
TCACTGCGCAGCATGGATAATTGGTTAAAGGAAAAGGTGAATGGCTAACCCAAAAGCCAACAGACTGATTCAATTTTTAACAGAGCAAGGGATTACCTCTCAACCTGTGTTGACGGCAATCCATGCACTGCCACGCGAGTTTTTCGTGGCACCCGCCATGATGCATCAAGCTTATGACAACAATGCGCTACCGATTGGTCAAGGGCAAACCATTTCACAGCCCTACATTGTGGCGAAGATGACAGAGTTGCTGGCTTTGACTCCTGAAACCAAAGTGTTAGAAATCGGGACGGGTTCAGGTTACCAAACCGCAGTACTCGCCAAGATGGTGAATCATGTGTTTACCGTCGAACGGATCAAAACCCTACAATGGGATGCTAAACGGCGTTTAAAGCAGCTCGATATCTACAATGTTTCAACCAAACATGGTGATGGTTGGCAAGGTTGGTCAGCACGAGCTCCCTTTGATGCAATTTTGGTCACTGCTGCTGCGGCTACAGTGCCACAAGGCTTATTGGAGCAGCTCGCAGAAGGTGGCCGCATGGTGATTCCAGTGGGAGAAAATGAGCAGCATCTCTACAGAATTATACGTCAAGGCGATCAATTTATTTCTGAGCAAATTGAAGCAGTCCGTTTCGTGCCTTTAGTCTCAGGAGATCTAGCCTGATGACTCTTTACTCTTTCCGTCTGGTACTCTTGCTGCTCAGCAGCCTATTATTGGGCTGTGTTGCACAATCCCCTGCGCCAGTTTCCGGATTGGGTAAAGATTACAATGCGATTGAGCGTGGTAGTTATCGCGGAAGTTACTATGAAGTTAAAAAAGGTGACACGCTCTATTTTATTGCCTACCTCACAGATAAAGATGTAAATGATTTGATCAGTTACAACGACCTCTCCGCCCCTTATACCATTCATCCAGGGCAAAAACTGAAGTTATGGATCCCTAACTATACACCTCCCGCTTATGGTGGTACTGGCGGTGTCGCTACGGTGGCGGCGGCTTCAAGCCTTGGTTCTGCGGTTGGCAAAACGGCAGCGGCGACCAGTACTACTCAGCCTTTGAGTAAAAGCTCTAATGCCAAAAAAGCACCAAAAAGCTCAAATAACAGTCAAAATATGACTAAAAAAGATCCGGCCAAGGCGGTTGATCAAACAAAAACAAAGGAGTATGTTGAACCAGTCGGTAAACAAAATGTTAATGTTAATGTAGCAAATGCTAAACCTTCGAATGAGAAGATAGCGAAGTGGCTATGGCCGACAAAGGGTAGAGTCATAAAGAATTTTTCTGCAGGCGATCAAGGCAACAAAGGGATAGACATCGCTGGTCAACGTGGTCAGGCTGTTGTTGCTACTGCAGAGGGAACCGTAGTGTATTCGGGCAATGCATTACGTGGTTATGGCAACCTAATCATCATAAAACATAATGAGCACTATCTCAGTGCCTATGCCCACAATGATCAGCTGCTAGCAAAAGAAGGACAAACAGTGCAAGCAGGCCAGAAAATCGCCACCATGGGAAGTTCTGGAACCAACAGCGTACGCTTGCACTTTGAGATCCGTTATCAAGGAAAGTCAGTGAATCCAAAACGCTACTTACCTTAACTCATATTGCTTAGGTCATACTGCAAAGGTTGTATCTCGCAATGACTCGCAAAGTTGCCAGGGGGAGGCCGCTATGAGTGTCAGCAATACCGTAACCAAAGTAGAAGAGTTCGATTTTGAAGATGAAGCACTGGAAGTGCTAGAAGCGGATGACGAGCTTATTAGTGATGAAGAATTAGTGACTGCTGAAGTGGCTAGTGACGATGTTCGCGAAGAGTTTGATGCTTCTGCGAAAAGTCTTGATGCTACACAGATGTATCTCAGCGAGATTGGTTTTTCACCTCTACTGACTGCCGAAGAAGAAGTGCTTTATGCTCGTCGTGCTCTACGTGGCGATGAAGCTGCACGTAAACGCATGATTGAAAGTAACCTGCGTTTAGTCGTTAAAATTTCACGCCGTTACAGTAACCGAGGGTTAGCACTGCTCGATCTGATTGAAGAAGGTAACCTAGGTCTCATTCGTGCAGTTGAAAAATTCGATCCAGAACGCGGTTTCCGTTTCTCAACGTATGCGACATGGTGGATCCGTCAAACCATCGAACGTGCGCTTATGAACCAAACGCGTACCATTCGTCTACCGATCCATGTTGTTAAAGAGTTGAACATTTACCTGCGTACAGCTCGTGAGTTGTCGCAACGTCTTGACCACGAACCTACGCCAGAAGAAATCGCGCTTGAGCTCGATAAACCGGTTGATGATGTAACGAAAATGCTGCGTCTCAACGAGCGTATCAGTTCAGTGGATACACCGATCGGTGGTGATGGTGATAAAGCTCTGTTGGATATCTTACCGGACACCAATCATGCGGATCCGGAGTTTTCAACTCAAGATGATGATATCCGTGAATCTCTACTCAACTGGCTAGATGAACTTAATCCCAAACAGAAAGAAGTTCTTGCCCGTCGTTTTGGTCTGTTGGGTTATGAGCCATCCACTTTGGAAGAAGTGGGACGTGAGATCAATCTGACTCGTGAGCGTGTACGCCAAATTCAGGTAGAAGGATTACGACGTCTGCGTGAGATCTTAGTGAAACAAGGTTTGAATATGGAAGCTCTGTTTAACGTCGAATACGACATCAACTAACTCTTTTTATTTCTTATTTGAACATAAAGGCACTCCTAAGAGTGCCTTTAGTTTTTCTGGTGCAGAGAAAAGCAGGATCAAAGCATTTTTTTCAAACGATACAACGCATCGAGTGCCTGACGTGGCGTGAGTTCATCGGGATCGAGCTCTGCTAATGCTTGTTCAACAACACTTGGCTCTGGAATTAAGCTAAGTTGGTTGGCGATATCCACTCGGTTGGGTTTACGAGTCTCGGCAGGTTGTGAACTTAACCGCTCAAGCTGTTGAAGTTTGGCGCGTGCATTTTTGATCACAGGTTTTGGTACCCCCGCGAGCCCTGCTACTGCCAAACCGAACGATTTACTGGCGGCCCCTTCTTGTACCGCATGCATAAAGGCAATACTGTCGCCATGCTCTACCGCATCAAGGTGGACATTGGCTAAATGTGGCAAGCTGTTTGGTAACTCTGTCAGCTCAAAGTAGTGAGTTGCGAAGAGGGTGAGCGCACCAATTTCACGCGCTAACCATTCCGCACTGGCCCAAGCCAGTGATAAACCATCATAGGTGCTGGTGCCGCGGCCGATTTCATCCATTAACACTAAGCTATGACTGGTGGCGTTGTGCAGTATGTTGGCGGTCTCCGTCATTTCCACCATGAAGGTTGAACGGCCAGAAGCGAGATCATCGGACGCACCGATACGGGTAAAAATGCGATCCAAAGGACCAATTTGCGCAGATTCCGCCGGTACATAGCTGCCGATATGCGCCATGAGTGCAATCAACGCGGTTTGGCGCATATAAGTCGATTTACCGCCCATGTTGGGGCCGGTGATGATCAGCATGCGTCGCTGTGGATTAAGCTCAATCGGGTTGGCGATAAACGGCTCATTCATCACTTGCTCAACCACTGGGTGACGTCCACCAAGAATACGAATTCCAGCCTCTTTCATCAAAGTGGGGCGGCAGTATTCCAAGCTTTCCGCGCGTTCCGCGAGGTTTTGCAGTACATCCAATTGGGCAACGGAAGCTGCCAGTTGTTGCAATTGCTCAAGATGAGGCAACAGCAGATCGAACAACTCTTCCCATAACTGTTTTTCCACTGCTAAAGCACGAGATTTAGAGTTGAGTACTTTATCCTCATGCTGTTTGAGTTCTTCGATGATGTAACGTTCGGCATTCTTTAAGGTTTGACGACGTACATAATGTGGCGGCACTAAGTGGCTTTGACCACGGCTAACCTGAATGTAGAAGCCATGCACATTGTTATAGCCGACTTTTAGGGTGTCGATCCCGTGGCGATCACGCTCTTCGGCTTCCAAGCGTTCCAGAAATTCGGTTGCCCCGTTGGCCAAATCGCGCCACTCATCGAGTTCAGCACTGTAACCATCGGCGATCACGCCACCATCGCGGATCACCACGGGTGGATTTTCTTTGATCGCACGTTCGAGTAAATCGCACAATTCATCCATCGGTTGAGCGTGCGTGCGTAGCTCGGTAAGGTGAGCTTGATTAAGCTCGCTCATGACCGAGTGTAATTCTGGCAACTGCTGCATGGCGTGGCGTAGGCGAGCTAAATCGCGCGGCCGCGCTGAGCGCAGCGCTAGACGGGCGAGGATCCGTTCAATATCGCCAATTTGTTTGAGCACGGGATGCAGCTCGGCATATAAAGCGGCTTCTTTCAGCTCGCCAATGGCATTTAAGCGCTGATTGAGAGTGGTGCTATCGCGCATCGGTTGGTGGATCCAACGTTTGAGCATGCGGCTACCCATCGGGGTCGCACAATGGTCGAGTACATCAGCGAGCGTGTTATCCGTTCCACCCGCCAAGTTATAAGTGAGCTCAAGGTTGCGCCGCGTCGAGGCATCCAAAATCACCGATTGATCTTGGCGATCCCAAGTCAGTGAGCGGATATGCGGTAGAGCCGTGCGCTGAGTATCTTTGACATATTGGATCAAACAGCCTGCCGCACATAAGCCTAATTGTGCTTGCTCAACGCCAAAACCGACTAAATCACGAGTGCCAAATTGTTGATTGAGCTGCTGTTTCGCGGTGGCGAGTTCAAACTCCCAAATCGGACGGCGGCGGTTGCCTTGGCGATTGGCCATTAAATGCACTGGTGCGAAATCTTCAGGGAACAAGAGTTCACGAGGTGAAGTGCGTTGCAGTTCTGCGGCCATCTCTTCTTCGGTTTGCGGTTCACTGAGCTGGAAACGGCCGGAGGTAATATCCATGGTCGCGTAGCCAAAATGGCCATTATGGTGATAAATCGCCGCGATCAGGTTATCGACTCGCTCTGAAAGCAGGGCTTCATCGGTCACCGTTCCCGGTGTCACAATCCGCACTACTTTGCGCTCAACGGGGCCTTTGCTGGTGGCTGGATCGCCAATCTGTTCGCAGATCGCGACCGATTCTCCCATCTGGACGAGTTTCGCCAAATAACCTTCTACGGCATGGAAAGGCACACCCGCCATCGGGATGGGTTCACCCGCCGATGCACCGCGTTTGGTTAAGGAAATGTCCAGTAGTTCAGAGGCGCGTTTGGCATCGTCATAAAACAGTTCGTAAAAATCACCCATGCGATAGAACAGCAGAATGTCTGGGTTTTCCGCCTTGAGTCTTAAATACTGTTGCATCATCGGGGTGTGGTGCGAAAGAGACTCGCTCGGTGAGGCGTTCGATTTCATCATAATCTTATATCGCTGCTTATCATCATCTGCGCAGGCCTTGCGGTGTTTCATTACAAGGCGGGCATGGGTCACTTAGAAACGGTTACAGAGCATAGCAAACCTGACTAGGGCGGGGCAATTGAGCTCTTTCTCTAAATGGTGGAGACCTTACGGGGCATTAGACCATCGCCGCAAGAGGTTTACCGAAAAGCGCGTAGGGAGCGTGATATGGATACCAAGTCAAAGAGGTTTCGACACTCTACTTAAGCCGAGTGTCGTAAAGCTCAGTTAGGAAAATAACCCTGAGGATAGATAACGGTCGCCACGATCGCACACAATCGCTACCACTACGGATCCCGGATTTTGCTGGGCAATTTGCAAAGCGGCAAACACGGCTCCGCCAGAGCTAACTCCGGCGCAAATTCCTTCTTCACGCGCAAGGGCGCGGGCGGTCTGTTCGGCGTCAGTTTGAGTTACGTCCAGTATCTGATCGACTCGTGCAGCATCAAAAATGCCGGGTAGGTAGGCTTGCGGCCAACGGCGAATACCGGGAATCGCGCTGCCTTCCGAGGGTTGTAAACCGATTATCTGGATCTGCGGATTTTGCTGTTTCAGGTAGCGAGAGACGCCCATGATGGTGCCTGTGGTGCCCATGCTCGAAACAAAATGGGTGATTTTACCTTGGCTTTGCTGCCAGATTTCCGGCCCAGTTGAGCGAAAATGCGCGTCAGGGTTATCCAAGTTATTGAATTGATCCAATACCTTGCCTTTACCTTTTTGCTGCATCTGTAAGGCTAAATCGCGTGCGCCTTCCATCCCTTGTTCTTTGCTAACTAAAATCAGCTCAGCACCATACGCACGCATCGAATCTTTGCGCTCTTGAGTGGCGTTATCGGGCATGATCAGAATCATCTTGTAGCCTTTGATGGCGGCAGCCATAGCCAACGCTATGCCAGTATTGCCACTGGTTGCTTCGATGATAGTATCGCCGGGCTGCAAAGTGCCACGCGCCTCGGCTTGCACAATCATATTGAGGGCGGGGCGATCTTTCACTGAACCTGCTGGATTATTGCCTTCCAACTTAACCAATACGGTAGCACTGCCAGTATTTAAACGCTGCAAGCGTACTAGTGGGGTTTGACCAACATAGTCTTCAAGAGTGGGGAAATCAGACACTGGGCGATCCTTTTAATAATGACAACCGATAGAGCTTTTGTTGATTGACGGCGTAAGCGTAAGACGATGCTTTGCAAGCGGCGTTATTTTCATGTCAGCAGTATAAGAATGACTTCATCGAAGGCATACAATTTATTGCTAGAAATTATTCCAAAACGTTCTATTAATGTGCTTTTTTATAAACGAAATCTCTCATAATCTAGCGTCATCAAGGAAGCCATCTTGGCATAGTGATTCTGGAGTAGAACAACATGAACCGAATTAAATCGACATTAACGGCATTACTGCTAGCTGGCTCGTTTCAAGCCTCAGCAGCTGATCAAACTCTTCTTAACTCATCTTATGACATCTCACGTGAGCTGTTTGTGGCTTATAACCCAGTGTTTGCGGCACATTGGCAACAAAAAACAGGGAAGACGGTCGAAATTAAACAGTCACACGCTGGATCATCGGCTCAAGCGCGTTCTATTCTGCAAGGCCTAGCGGCAGATGTGGTGACGTTTAACCAAGTGACCGATGTACAAATTCTGCATGATAAAGGCAAGTTGCTCCCAGAAAACTGGCAAACTTTGTTGCCAAATGGTAGCTCGCCTTATTACTCCACCACGGCGTTTTTGGTGCGCAAAGGCAACCCAAAGAACATCCAAGATTGGAGTGATTTGGTACGTGATGACGTGAAAAATGTGTTCCCGAACCCGAAAACTTCAGGCAATGCGCGTTACACCTACTTGGCAGCACTCGGCTATGCACAAAAAGAATTTGGTAAGGATAACCAAGCACAGCAAGATGAATTTTTGAAGAAGTTTTTGGCTAACGTCGCGGTATTTGATACAGGTGGCCGTGGTGCAACTACTTCTTTCGTTGAGCGTGGGATTGGCGATGTGCTGATCACCTTTGAATCGGAAGTGAATAACATTCGTCAGCAATACGGTGCGGATGATTACCAAGTGGTGGTGCCGAAAACCTCGATTTTGGCTGAATTCCCAGT
>JBOFIW010000253.1:0-5131 GCA_051650365.1 Vibrio sp.
GGAAAAACAGAGTGTCAGGATCCTCTTTACGTCCAGCAATGAGCACTAAATCGTTCAAATTACCACTAAAACTAACATCTTCACTAACTGGAGCGTCCGCCAGCACTAATTTCTGGCCTTGATAGCTAATAAACCAACGTAAGTTCATATCTTTCACTTCGACTTTCAACCATTTATCTTCGAGAAACTCAAAGTCCCCGTCTTGCAAGGCTTCGTGGAATACTAAACCCATTGCATCAAGCAAGGCTTTTTTTTGAACGTTTTGGGGCAATAAGTGGATTGGAGATCGCAAAATTGAAGCTGCGTTCAGAACCAGTTGAGTGCGAATCTTGTTTAACACGAGCGTTATCCGTTACCTTGTTAGTCTGTCTGTGCTCATCATACTGGATGTCAGTACATGGATTCCTGTTATGTATCAAAAAATGACTTGAGCCCGAGAACCTTTTCTACTGTGGAAATCACAGTTATAGTTAGTATGTTGTCAAAGTAAATAATGCTATACCCCCACAGCCTGCCATTTTCAGTGCAGTTTGGATAGAAATTTAAATGGACAGAGTCGCATCCTGTCACGCTTGTGAAGGGGATATTATAAAAATCATCGCGCATGGACAGTTGGTAGTATTTTAAATGCCTGCTCAAAGCTCATCTCAGCTCACACACTGGTTTGCAAAAATTACGTCGCACAGTCCGTTCTTTTTTGCCATCCTCAATGATCAACACAACTATGTGATGGTCAATGAACGCTATTGTGATATTGCCGGACTTTCTAGTGAAGAAATGGTGGGGATGAATGATAGCCAAGTGTTGGGCGAACATTTTTATCGTCATCTCAAGCCATTCTACGAGCGCGCATTTAAAAACGAGCATATAGAGTCTGAATTGACACTTAGTGAGCTTGATCTCGAAACTAGTTTACATTTCTCACTCTCCCCGATCATGATGCACGAGCAAGTGCAATATGTGGTATTTCACGCGATTGATACCTCTGAAAAGCAAATTCTGGCACGCTCTTTAGAAGAGTCTGAAAATAAGTATGCGCTTCTCACCGCTCTATTACCTGATGGTTTAATGATGATCGAAAATGACTGCATCATCTCAGCCAATCCATCAGCTGCTCGTCTACTTGGCTTTGACGATGCGCAAAAACTACTGGGTGAAAACTTATCTCGACTATTTATTGATGAAAAAACGAAAACCGTTTTTTCGCCACAATTAGCAATGCTGCTTACGGAAAAGCCCCTAACATGCTTAACCGGTCCTCGGTGTGGTTTTGAGCGAAGAGTTCAACTACACGCAGGAAACACTTCGATGCTCGGTAATCAATCACAACTGATTTTATTACAAGATGCTGATGAAGCGCCAAAGCAGCTCTCCGCAACCACCCAAATTGATGCGCATATCGACAGTCTGACGGGCTTGTACAATCGACATGGATTTACTAAACGTTTAGAGCAGTGCATCCAAAATGAAACGCCTTTAGTGATGCTCTATCTCGACATTGATAACTTTAAAAACATCAATGACTCTCTCGGCCATCATATCGGTGACAAAGTCATCAAAGAAGTGGCAGCACGCCTGAAACGACTCCTACCACAACACGCGGTACTTGGTCATTTAGGTGGTGACGAATTTGGGTTGATTTTACCAGAACCAGAACACAATCGTTCGGCGGAGATGTTAGCCGAGCGCATCATCTCATTGATAAATCAACCTTTTGATCTTCACCATTTTAGTAAACGCTTAGCTTGTTCCATCGGTAGTGTCCGCTATCCGGGCGATGGTAACGATGCACGCGTACTGCTACAAAATGCGGATACCGCAATGTATGAAGCTAAAGAGCGCGGAAGAAATCGTCTCATCAAATTCAACGATCAGATGAACAAAGAAGCTCGGATGCGACTTTGGTTGGAAATTGAATTACAAAAAGCGCTACAACAAAACGGATTGGAAGTGTGGTACCAACCGAAAGTAAATGCGCGTGATTTTAGCATTAATGGTGCAGAAGCCTTGGTGCGTTGGAAACACCCAGTAGAAGGCTATATCAGCCCTGGGGCTTTTATTCCAGTGGCTGAAAAAGCGGGCTTGATTGAACATTTGGGTCGTGTTGTGATGCGTGAAGTGTTTGCTACAGTAAAACGCTGGAAACTACAAGGCATCCTTCCAGGGCGTGTTGCCATTAACATTTCACCAGAGCAATTTGGCAATCCACAACTCATTGATTACTTGGAAAAACTACTTAGAACAACAGGGCTAGATCCAAGCTGTATTACCTTTGAACTGACCGAAAGTGCAGTAATGAGTGATAGTGAACACACTCAACAAATGCTTAATGCCATCAAAAAACTCGGCTTCACCTTGTCAATTGATGACTTTGGTACTGGTTATTCCTCACTGGCGTATTTAGCGCGTTTCCCAATTGATGAACTAAAGATTGATCGCGCCTTTATCAGCGACATTGATACGCTGCCTAAACAGCTTACCGTTATCGAAAACATCATCAATTTAGGTCGCTCATTAAATCTCACGGTTGTCGCAGAAGGGGTGGAAACCCAGCAGCAAGCCACTTTGCTTTCCAACCTCAATTGTCATTCAATCCAGGGTTTCCATTTCTACCGACCTCAACCTAAACATGAGGTCGAAGAGTTGTTTGCGCAAAACCGCCGCCACCGCAAATCCCTCTAAGGGGGTAATTTTGCTCTGATTAGCCGAAACCTGCCTTACATCAAATCGACATTGCTCAATCCTTCCTAAAATGCGTTCACTATTCTCGGAATTCAGAGCCCTACGCTATGGAACTTCTCTGTCCGGCCGGAAACTTGCCGGCCCTGAAAACAGCGATTGATTGTGGCGCCGATGCGGTTTACATCGGTTTCAAAGATGATACAAACGCTCGCCATTTTGCTGGCCTTAACTTTAGCGGCAAAAAACTGGAAAAAGCGGTTCAGTATGTCCATGACCACCGTAAAAAAATTCATATCGCTCTCAACACCTTTGCTCATCCGAATGGCTTTGAGCGTTGGACTAACGCGGTTGATCAGGCTGCGGATCTGGGTGTGGATGCCTTGATCATTGCTGATATTGCTGTACTTGAATATGCGGCACGTCAATATCCGCACCTTGAACTGCACCTTTCCGTGCAAGCATCAGCCACCAACGTGAAAGCGGTTGAGTTTTACCATCAGAACTTTAACGTCAAACGTGTCGTTCTGCCGCGCGTGCTCTCCATTCATCAAGTCAAACAGCTTTCACGTAATATTCCACAAGGTGTCGAGCTGGAAGTGTTTGCCTTTGGCAGCCTGTGCATCATGTCTGAAGGGCGTTGCTATCTTTCATCCTACATGACAGGCGAATCCCCCAACACGGTTGGGGCTTGCTCGCCAGCTAAATATGTTCGTTGGCAAGAGACGGAATCAGGGCTCGAATCTCGCTTGAACGAAATTTTGATTGATAAGTACGCCGTTGGTGAAAATGCAGGTTACCCGACACTGTGTAAAGGACGCTTTATTGCAGAGATTGAAGGTGAAAGTAAGTGCTATCACTCTCTGGAAGAACCAACCAGTTTAAACACCTTATCATTGCTACCTGAGCTATTTGCCGCGAATGTGGCCTCCGTGAAAATTGAAGGGCGTCAGCGCAGCCCCGCCTATGTCGAACAAGTGACTCGCACTTGGCGCGCGGCGATTGATCGCTATTTGGCTAACCCAACACAATATCAGGTTGAGCCCAAGTGGAATGCGGCTTTGGCCAATGTATCAGAAGGTACCCAAACCACGCTCGGTGCTTATCACCGTCAATGGCAATAAGGTCTCACGATTATGAAATATGCTTTAGGTCCTCTACTCTATTTCTGGCCAAAACAAGATGTTGAAAGCTTCTATACCCAAGCTGCTGCGAGCATGGCAGATGTAGTTTACCTTGGTGAAACGGTCTGCTCAAAACGCCGCGAGATGAAACCTCAACACTGGTTTGAGATTGCTAAATCGCTGTCTGATGCGGGTAAGCAAGTGGTACTTTCCACCATGGCACTACTCGAAGCACCGAGTGAAATCAATGTGATGAAAAAGTACATTGATAATGGTGATTTTGCGATTGAAGCCAATGATGTTTCAGCCATTCAAATGGCCCATGAAAAAGGCATTCCTTTTATCGTGGGACCAGCAGTGAACACCTATAACGCGCACACGTTGAAGCTGTTTTTAAAGCAAGGCATGATCCGCTGGTGTATGCCGGTTGAGCTATCGCGTGACTGGTTAATTAACACCTTACAACAGTGTGATGATTTGGGTATCCGCGGTAAATTTGAAGTCGAAGTATTCAGTCATGGTTACTTGCCACTGGCTTACTCGGCACGCTGTTTCACCGCGCGAGCAGAAAACCGTGCCAAAGATGAATGCGAAACCTGCTGTATTCGCTACCCAACAGGAATTCAGGTAGCGAGCCAAGAGGGGCAATCGGTATTTAACCTCAATGGCATTCAAACCCAGTCAGGTTATTGCTACAACTTGGTGAATGATTTGCCAAGTATGGCTGGGTTGGTGGATGTGGTACGTTTAAGCCCATTAGGTATTGAGACATTCCAGCATCTCCAGCGATTCAAAGCCAACGAACAAGGTCAAAAGCCGCAGCTCATAGAGAATCATCAATGCAACGGTTATTGGCATCAATTAGCGGGCCTAGCTGTTAAAAATAACTAAGCCAGTGCAAAAAGGGTTGCTTATCAGCAACCCTTTTTCTACCTCTAATTATGCATAGGAGACTTGCGGCGCTTTCCCCATTTTTCTGACATCCCGCCATAGCATGATCGTCACCCCACTACTCAACACAATATTGGAAATGGGCAGCGCAATCCACACACCACTTAAGCCAAAGAACTTCGGCAAAATAAACAGGAATGGCAGCATAATCGACATATTACCAACGGTAATAAACATGGCTTTGCCACCCCGATTGGTCGATTGATAATACGCCGCACTCACCACCAAGAATCCATCCAGATACATAGCAAACAGGTGGAGTTTGATCCCCATCTGTGCACCGGCCATCAACTCGCGGTCATTGGAGTTAAAAATCGCAATCGCCTGCTCAGGGAATAGATTGAGCAACACAACAAACATAATACCGCCCAATACCG
>JBOFIW010000254.1:0-2579 GCA_051650365.1 Vibrio sp.
AAGGTGACGGCTTCGTGAGTCGCATTGGCTCCCGTTCCCGCAATAATAGGCAGACGACCTTCAGCAAATTCGACCGTTTTCGCCACGACCTTAACGTGTTCTTCAACCGTTAGCGTAGCAGACTCTCCGGTGGTCCCGACCGAAACAATCGCATCAGTGCCAGCATCGACATGGAAATCCACCAGTTTTTTCAGGCTGAGGTAATCCACCTCGCCGTCTGGTGTAAATGGGGTAATTAACGCAACGATACTTCCTGAAAACATGTCTATCTCCCTAATCTGATACTCTCAGCATGGTAATGCATGGCGCTAAAAAAAGACAAGCGGATAAATGGGCTTAAATCGCCATGCGGATAAATATTGATAAGATGCCCTCATTAAAGCGACATCTGGCTATATCGCCTTTATACACCGCACTTCTCGACAGGTGTCAAACTGCGGTCATTTTCAGATGAAGTGCTCGGAAAAACACACTTGGTCACGGTTTTTCTATACTTTAACTGTGTTAACATGCCCGAAAAATCATCTCAAAAGTGACAGTATGACTCAACATCTTGTGATCACCGCCGTGGGCACCGACAGACCCGGCATTTGTAATGAAGTAGTTCGATTGGTTACCCAAGCGGGTTGCAATATCATTGATAGCCGTATCGCTTTGTTTGGAAAAGAATTTACTCTATTGATGTTAATTTCTGGCTCCCCGAGCAATATTACTCGTGTCGAAACCACACTTCCTTTACTTGGTCAGCAACATGATCTGATCACCATGATGAAGCGTACTTCACCTCATGATCATCAAAGTCATGCTTATACCGTTGAGGTCTACGTTGAGTCAGACGACAAATTGGGGCTCACTGAAAAATTCACCCAATTCTTCGCTGAACGCCAGATCGGTATGGCATCACTCAGTGCACAAACCATCAGCAAAGACAAACTGCAGAGTAAACAAGATCAGTTCCATATCGCGATCAGTGCGCGTGTGGACTCTGGTTGTAACCTAATGCAGTTGCAGGAAGAGTTTGATGCTCTGTGCGGAAAACTTGATGTTCAAGGTTCACTTAACTTTATAAAAAACAGTCAGTAATCAAAGGGATCACTATGAACACTCTTACTGCTGGAACTCCAGCCCCTACCTTTTCTTTGCCCGATCAAGATGGCAATCCAGTAACGCTTGCTGATTTTGCAGGCAAAAAAGTGCTGCTCTACTTTTACCCTAAAGCCATGACTCCCGGCTGCACAGTACAAGCGCAAGGTCTACGTGACATTCAAGCCGAATTACAAGCGCACAATGTCGTAGTTCTTGGAGTAAGCATTGATCCGGTGAAGCGACTAGGGAAATTTATCGAGCGCGATAACCTCAATTTCTCTCTGTTGTCTGATGAAGACCACCAAGTGGCTGAACAATTTGGTGTATGGGGTGAGAAAAAATTCATGGGCAAAGTTTTCGATGGCCTACATCGCATTAGCTTTTTGATCAATGAACAAGGTGTGATTGAGCAGGTTTTCGATAAGTTTAAAACTACCAATCACCATGAAGTGGTTCTTCACTACCTCAACAATAAATAGAGAGTAGTACCGTTTACATAAGGCTTTCATGCCTACGCGATAAAGATAAAGTAAAAGGCCAGTCAATGACTGGCCTTTTACTTTGGTACATAAGGATTAGACAATAAACTTATTCAGCAAACTGTCTTGCTCACGAACGTTCTCCGTTTGCACTTCCATTGCAATGCTGGCTCCTGCCGCAGCATCAGCTACTTGCGTAGACAGATCTTTAATCTTCACCGTATTGGCGTTGATCTCTTCCGCAACCAAGCTCTGTTCTTCCGCAGCAGAGGCGATTTGCATGTTCATATCACTGATGCGTTGGATGGCACTGCGAATGCGTTGTAGTGATTCATCCGCTCGCTTGGCTTTGATGACCGCTTCTTCCGCCGTTGATTTGCTCTCATTCATGGCTACCGAAACCGCGTTCGCACCAGATTGTAATTGTTCGATCATGTTGCGAATTTCTGTGGTGGACTGTTGAGTACGCTGCGCCAGTGTACGAACTTCATCAGCCACTACAGCAAAGCCTCGACCTGATTCTCCGGCACGCGCCGCTTCAATCGCTGCGTTTAACGCTAATAGGTTGGTTTGATCGGCAATATCGTTGATCACTTTTAAAATGGTTTCGATGTTGCCGGTTGCCACCTCTAGTCCTTTCACTTCTTCCACGGCTTGCTCGATGCGTGCCGAGAGCGTATCAATCGACTGTGTGGTATCACTCACCACCTTACTGCCATCCTTGGATTCTTTATCCGCTTCATGGGCGGCTGTGGCAGCACCTTGGGCATTATTGGCCACTTCTGTTGCCGTGACCGCCATCTCATGCATCGCCGTTGCTAGCAGTTCTAGCTCTTGTAACTGTTGATTCACTGCTTGAGCCGACTCTTGAGCGCCCACTACCGTTTGTTCAGTGCCATTCAGGATTTCAGAGCCTATCCCTTTAAGTTGCTGAATTTGCTCTTGTAACGTCTGAGTGAAAGTGTTGATTCCACTAGCTAGATCTGCGAATTCTTTATCTATATTGGTATCAAG
>JBOFIW010000255.1:0-3041 GCA_051650365.1 Vibrio sp.
GCCGTGGTTAAGCGTAATTTGCGTGCCATCGTCACCAAAAGCAGGGTAAACAGCAATGCTCCTAGCACGGCAGCAAGCATGAATGCTTCTGGGGAATTTAAACTTGGGAAGAACAGCAGCAAGATGACCATCGCAACACTCGCCCCACCGGAAACCCCCACCACACCGGGTTCAGCCAACACGTTGCCGAGCAACACTTGTAAAGTTGCGCCTGCAATCGCCAAGGAAGCACCAATCACCGCCGCCGCAAGCAGCCTTGGCAGGCGTAGCTCCCATACCAATTGCTGTTCAAGTGAAGACCATGTGGAAAAAGGTGATAGCCACACTTCCCCCACCAACAAATAAACGCAGCTTAGGATCAGAAATAGCCCACACAGCAGGTAACTACTGCGGCGCCAGCGTCGTTGTTTATGCTGAAGTAGTCGATGAAAATCCATCTTGTCGTTCATAGAAAAAAGAATGGCCTAACCTTACCGTTAAGCCATTCAAATAGAAAGCGGTTCATGTGAATGCACAATCAGTCGTACACCAATTGGTCATCTTCATAGCGGGTAATCACTTTACACACCATTAATGCAGCACGTTGTCCTATTGCCACGTTTCGATTCGGGAATACGATCGCTTCCCCTTCATTTTTCGCCATTAATGGCTTTTCACCATCATGGCCAAACACTTCGCCGTGCATAAAAGCGGTGAAGTTTTCCACATCATCACTGAAGCGAAAATCAAAATCATCGTGAAGTCGCACTATGGTTCGACTCACTCGATACATCACGGTTTTTCTTGGTAGATGTTCAGGTTTATGGCGAGAGATCAGATCACGCATCGCCAAATCGAAGGCTAAGAGGCGATCTAATTTGTTTTCACCTAAACGAGCAACTTGGCCAAGCTCTAAGGTTAAAGCTTGAGCAGCAAAATGCTCTGCTGAGTACCAACTAAACGTACTGGATGGGGCATTTGAAAGCATGACCGCTTCGACATGAGCTTGTTCAACAAACTGCATCAACTCTCGGCTTCGTACTGCATGGCGTGATTTGGGGCTCACCGCAAAGGAATAATGTTTAGACGCACGAATTGCACAATGCAAATCCAAATGCCAACGAGAATGTTCTTCAGTATTGGCGAAAAATTGCGTAAGCAGCAATTTCAGATTGTCCGCAATCGTAGACTCGATACAGTGCTCGTGGGGTTTATCATCAAATAAGCGGTTGAGGTTCTGCTCAATGAAGCGCGTATGCTGCCCTGTAGCTTGAGGGTGAGCCAGAATGAACAAACAGCGCTCTGCAACGGGCTGAAATCCGCTGATAATATCGTCAATCCACTTATCCATGAGTTCCATTGGTGCCGTTTCATCACCGTGGATACCGCAAGAAATCACTACATTTTTGGTGGTCGCATCATACTGCGTGGGGATAATTTCCAACACACCACGTTGATGTAGCTTTAGAGTTGCCCCCTGTACCGTATGTAAAGATTGAGCGGCCATAGGATGACCAAGATCTAAGCTATCAAACAGAAAAGATTGGCGAAAGAGAGACTTCGTCATGCGCTACTCCTTTATTGCACAGCGGTATGTTAAGAAATTGCGCGAGCAATTTATACCGAAATGATCTCACTTATAGCCTCTCACCCAAACCAGGTCGAGAGAAGTGAACATTATTCATACCAAATCAGATGGCGACGAGACCGCCGCGGATTCTAGCACTAATTCAATGAGATACACTATGTTCAATTCTGAATATCCTTGGACTCATAACGCATTTCCGATGCGGCTCACGCTCACGAAAGGTGCCGCCTCACTAGGATAGAGGTTCAGCTGAGTCAACGACTGATGAGGTATGGTTAAACGGCTATACCAACTAGGATTACGCCAATCCACCCCCAACACTTCGGCCAAAATCAAGCGAATGGTTCCTGCATGGCAGAGTATGAGTGTATCGCTATCCAACAAAGGCAACCATGCTTGCCAAGATTGGCAAACTCGTTGATACGCATCGGCTAAGGGTTCGGCTTGCGGTAAGGTATGTTTTGCAGGATCTTGCCAAAAGGCCTCTAACAGTGGCCATTCACTTTCTAACTCAGTAAAAGATTGTCCATCAAACTGACCAAAATCCAGTTCTCGCAGATTAACATCATAGTTAAGCGTGATCTCCGGACGAGCCTCCTGAATCAACTGCGCCAGATCAGCACAACGACGTAAAGGAGAGCTAATTACTCGCGAAAAAGGTAAGTTCATCAGTTGATCTGCGATCGATTGCTGAATTTCGCGATCAACCGCAACATCAGTCACACCATTGAGCGCAGCAGGTCCTTGCGTTTTTCCGTGGCGCAGTAACCAAATTCGGATCATAACGTTAGCACTCGCCTTTTAAACACTGTGGTAGTCCCGCAACCACCAAAGTCACCGAATCCGCTAACGCAGCGATTTTCTGGTTCATCCAACCCGCATGGTCAACAAAGAAGCGAGTCAGTTCCCCCATAGGAACTACTCCCATCCCAACTTCATTACTGACTAAGATCACTTGAGCTTGAGTCTGTGCCAATGCGCGCAACAATGGCTCGATATGTTGATCAATCAAGGAGGAAGAAAGCGATGATTCATGTTCAAACAGTAGATTGTTTAACCACAAAGTCAAACAATCGACCAGTACCACATCGTTCTCTTGGAAGCGAGGTAAATAGTCTGCAAGCGCAAGGGGCACTTCGTGCTCAATCCACCCGGCATTCCGCCTTGCTTGATGGTGCACAATTCGCGCACGCATC
Source organism: Vibrio sp. (assembly GCA_051650365.1). Lineage (GTDB taxonomy): Bacteria > Pseudomonadota > Gammaproteobacteria > Enterobacterales > Vibrionaceae > Vibrio. The sequence goes on from JBOFIW010000255.1 coordinate 2,764, forward strand.
TCCTCATCAAAGGCAGTGGCGGTTGCAACATAATGCAAGGTTGCCGATTGCTTTTGTGCAGCCTGTTTAGCAAGACATTCCGCATGGCTCGATTTACCACTGCGCGCGCCACCTAAAATCAAATGTACGCTCACCTTGTCTCCTAAATCATCAGTTCATGTTGTAGAAAAGCCAGCAGGATCATATAGATAATCAATTCCATTAACTGTTGTGCCGCCCCCAAACAATCGCCCGTAAAACCGCCTATGCGTTTGATCAACCACGTACGGAAGGTGTGC
>JBOFIW010000256.1:0-5787 GCA_051650365.1 Vibrio sp.
AGTCACCCTGAATTTCCAACAAGTTGGTTTCGGGATCAAAGTTGGTCGCGAATTTCTTGCCATGATCGCCGGCATTAATGTCCAACACATCAATAGTGTCGATTTCATCGAACAAATATTTCGCAGCGTAGGCAGCAAATACGCTGACAACACCCGGATCAAAACCCGCGCTTAAAATCGCAGTGACCCCTGCTTGCTTGAATTTGTCACGAAACGCCCATTGTGCATCGTACGCTTCAGGAACTTGCTGGCCTTGAGAACATAAGTCGACCGAAACGGAAGTATCCAAATAGGATACTTTCGCCTGATAACACGCTTCCATAATGGATACGTTAACCCAAGGTGGTCCAGCATTGATGACCAAATCTGGCTTTACTTCCTTAATCAGTTGCACCAGCGATTCGATATCATCCGCGTTAACCTGACGCGCTTCTAGTTTCTTGGAAGAATCTTTAAGGTTGTTTTTACCTTTGATCGACTCAATGATTTTTTCACATTTCGCAATCGAGCGAGATGCAATAGTAATATCACCCAGCACATCGTTGTTTTGTGCGGCTTTATGTGCCACCACCCAACCTACGCCGCCTGCACCAATCTGTAGAATAGACATAGTTCCTTTACCTTTAGTTCGCTAGCTGAGCGGCTAGTGTTTCAATTTTAGCCAGTAAAGATTCGAAATCCGAAATCTTTAAGCATGGGTTCAAGATTGTGAATTTTAAGGCAGTTTTGCCATCCACAATGGTTTCGCCAAGTACAGCGACACCACGTACTAGCGCCTGTAGACGAACGACTTTGTTCAGTTCATCCAGATCAGAAGCTTGCTCATTTACCGCACGGAATAATACGGTAGACAAAGATGGTTCAGCCAAAAGCTCAAAGCTCTTATGCTGACGTACCAGTTCCGCCACCTGCTGCGTTTGTGCTAACAGATGATCGTACATGGCTCCCAGTTGTTTAGGTCCCACGTTTTGCATGGTCATAAACACTTTTAGGGCATCAAAACGTTTGGTGGTAGAAATCGACTTATCTACCAAGTTTGGCAAAGTATCATGCTCACGGTTTAAGTAGTCTGCATGGTGCAACAGGTACTTAAAGTTATGCTTGTCTTTCAGCAGCAATGCGCCACAGCTGATGGTTTGGAAAAACAGCTTATGGAAATCAACACTGATGGATTGAGCACGCTCGATACCACTTAGGCGATCTTTATGGCTGCTCAGGATCAACGCACCACCATAAGCACTGTCAACGTGCATCCATAGCGTGTGTTTCTCCGCCACATTCGCGATAGTAACTAAATCATCAATCGCACCGTGATCGGTAGTTCCTGCGGTACCAACAATCGCAAATGGAATTAACCCTTCTGCTTTAGCTTGCTCAACGACGGCTTCAAGTTTAGTCACATCCATCGTGCCGTTTGGTAGTGCGTCAACGGCAAGAATTGCTTTCTCACCTAGCCCCATCCAAGACGCCGATTTTTGTACAGTGAAGTGGGATTTCTTCGAGCAAACAATACGCAGCTTGTCAGCATACTCAGGTAAACCCAATTTCTGGATTGAATGGCCACTGAGTTTGTCTGCAATCCAGTCACGAGCCAGCATTAAGCCCATTTGGTTGCTTTGTGTGCCGCCACTGGTGAAGATACCGTCCGCTTGCGCGCCCAGTTCATACTTTTCACACATCCAATCAACCACTTTCTGCTCAACAAAAGTCGCCGCAGAAGATTGGTCCCATGAGTCCATTGATTGGTTCAATGACGCAATAATAGATTCAGCAACGACGGAAGGCATTAATGGTGGAGTGTGTAGATGCGCGATACAGTCAGGGTGTTGAACCATGATGGAGTTTTTCGCGACCAATTCAGCAGTTTCAGAGATAACTTCTTTTAGTGACGCATTTTTGTTATCCAGATCAACCGCGTAAATCGCCTCTTCTAACACTTTAGGATCGAGGCCTGAGTATGGTGCTTTTACCTCTTCAAACACGGCTTTCATAGCTGCGGTAGTGTGGTTCATTACTTGTGAGAACTCTTGACTACCCATGTGGCCAGTATGAATGAAGTGCTTTTTCCATTCTTGGTTAGCTTGCTCAGGATCTTTTTTACCGCCGCCTGCGGCAAGAATCGCTTCTTCAAGCACGCGTAGCGCGAAATCTAACTGTTCAAACGAGATGATGACAGGTGGCAAGAAACGAATCACTGAGCCATCACGGCCGCCCTTTTCAACCATCAGACCTCGCTCAAGTGCTGCACGTTGAATGGCAAGAGTCAATTGTGGCGCTGATTTCGGTTCGCCAAATTTATTCAGTTCACCGCTTGGATCTTTAATCTCAAGGCCCAGCATCAGACCTTTACCGCGCACTTCGGCAACACAGTTGACTCGGTTTTGGATTTTTTCTAGACCGGCGCGTAGATATTGACCGGCAAGCTTTGCATGCTCAACGAGGTTATCGCGTTGAATGATTTCTAATGCTTTAGCACCCGATACCATTGCAAGCTGGTTGCCACGGAAAGTACCCGTATGCTCACCTGGACGCCATGTATCATGCTTCTTATTGATGACCAAAATCGACATAGGTAAACCGCCGCCGATGGCTTTTGATAAGCAAAGAACATCAGGAATAATACCTGATTCTTCAAAAGCAAAGTTGTGACCTGTTTTGCCCACACCACACTGGATTTCATCGAAAATCAACAGGATGCCGTGGTCGTCACAAATACGACGCAGTTCGCGCAACCAGAATGCTGGCGCAGGAATAACACCGCCTTCACCTTGTACAGGTTCAACAATGATCGCAGCAGGTTTCATGATCCCTGCTTCATCGTCATTCAGTAGACGTTCAATGTAACGAATGCTGGCTTTTGCACCTTCATCACCACCTAAACCAAACGGACAGCGCAAGCTGTATGGGAAAGGCATAAAGTGAACGTCTGACATCAAGCCAGTACGGCGGGCTTTGGTATTCAGGTTGCCCATCATACCCATAGTGCCGTTAGTCATACCGTGGTAGGCGCCGCGGAAGGCAAACATGGTGTTACGACCTGTTGTTTGCTTCGCCAGCTTAATTGCAGCTTCAACCGCATCAGCACCGGATGGACCACAGAACTGGATCACACAATCATCACCCAGCGCTTTTGGCAAAAAGCCTTTTACTGTTTTGATGAAGTTGGTTTTAGCTTCAGTTGCGATATCCAACGTCTGGTACGGCAATCCCGAATCCAGTTGTGATTTTAAAGCTTGGTTGATTTCTGGATGGTTATAGCCAAGTACCAAAGTACCTGCACCCGCTAAACAGTCCAAGAAAATCTGCCCACGCGTATCCTCAACTAAACAACCATAAGCTTGCTTAATTGCGATTGGAATACGGCGTGGATATGAACGCACTTCCGATTCATGTGCAGCTTGGTCAAGCAACACTTGGTCTGGCGTGAGATCGTAAAGACCGTCTAATAACGGCACTTGATTTGAAAATAGAGTTGCGATGTGGTTATCGACTTCAAAGGCTGTACTCATCTTTTTCCCCTTGAGATGATTCGTTTCCGCCTTTCCGCTTTAGGTTTATGGAAATGGCGAATAGCAAAATGCTCCGCGTTTGCGTATAGGCAAGCCGGAATGTAGGTCATCGCTTGGATGACAGAATGCAAAATCAGAGAATCAAGGTTCGGTAATGCTACTGTCTTGTTGAACAGGGCATAGAGGAAGTACAAAGCTGATTAGTGTATATAAGTTAAGTGAGTTCAATGTTGGGTTTCCCATGCACATGCTGCTTTGCAGCAAGAGTATCCCGTCTATCGACAAAAGGACTTGTCGATACCTACCCTACGTGATGTCACAATCAGCCTGAATGGTCACCACGCGTGTCCCCCAGAAGCTCAGTCCGAGATTGGCGCGAACCTTATCATAAAAAGAAAGTCAAGCGCAATCGTTTTTAATAATTGTTCGTATCAACCGTACCGCAAAAAGCTATAAGCTACTACACGCCTAAGCTTACCCCACATCGGACATGTTTATCCCATCATCCTTATACCTTACTAAATAGCGTATTTTTTCATAATACTTGCATAAAAAAACCTCCGCACAGCGGAGGTTTGGTAATTCGGTATGCAAGAAATCTATTGTTTAACCTTCAGTGGCAACGAGAGACGTAATAATGCGTAACCCAGTATTGCTGCAGTTGTCGAGCCCATTAAGATCCCTAAACGTGCATAAGTATCATAGGCGGCATTCGCTTGGCCAAATGCCAATGACGAAATAAAAATAGACATCGTAAAGCCAATTCCACACAACACTGATACGGCGAAGATGTGTCTGAAGTTAATCCCTTCCGGTAACTTAGCTATACCTAACTTTACCGCTGCCCAACTGAAGCTAAAAATACCCAGTGGTTTACCCAAAAACAATCCTAATGCAACACCTAATGGCAACATAGAAGTCAACCCATCAATGGATACACCCTGTAGAGAAATCCCTGCATTAGCAAAAGCGAATAGCGGTAAAATACCAAACGCAACGTATGGATGTAGTGCATGTTCAAGGTGTTTCAGTGGAGAGTGCTCACCTTTATTCCCTTTTAGTGGAATGGCAAAACCAATCACTACCCCCGCCAAGGTCGCATGTACACCCGATTTCAACACAGCAACCCACAGAATTAGGCCAGCAATCAAATACACACTCAGTTTCGTTACATGTTTAGCATTGAGCATAAACAGTACACCCGTCATGATAAAGCCTACGGTTAGTGCAATGGTTGATAAATCACTGCTATAGAATAGGGCGATAATCACAACCACGCCAAGGTCATCAATGATTGCCAATGCCAATAGGAAGACTTTTAAACTCACAGGAACACGTTTACCTAGCAAAGCCATGATACCTAGAGCAAACGCAATATCTGTTGCAGCAGGAATCGCCCAACCTTGAATAGCTTCAGGGTCGTTATAGTTAAATAGTACATAGATTAATGCCGGTGCAAGCATCCCCCCCACAGCAGCAATGGCAGGGAAAATGGCCGTTTCACGCGATTTCAAAGCGCCTTCCAGTAGCTCGCGCTTTACTTCTAAACCAATCAACAAGAAAAATACCGCCATTAAACCATCATTGATCCAATGCGAAACTGACATACCAAATAGATAGGTATGTAAAAAGGCTTGGTATCCTTCACCCAAAGATGAATTTGCAATCATCATGGCAATCGCCGCTGCAATCACCAATAGGATGCCCCCCGCTGATTCCATTTTGAAGAAGTCTCGAATCATGTCAGACATAGGTGTGTCCTTAAATTATGTTAATAATTGATTAACAACAGAATGACCCAGAGTGTAGCTAGGCTTGACGCAATGGAAAAATCGATTGTAATGATGCTTTACTTCGGTTTTTCCGAACTTATATCTATTTTACTGTGAATTTCACCTGAGTTCAGTATAGACACCAGTAGCTTTATGCTAACCGAAAAATGGTAACTGGTTGTTTTATCACGCTCCAATAACTAAGAAAGCGCATAAAGCGCTTTCTGTACTCAATAACCAACCTCAAACAACAAAATTTAATAACCGGATAATTGCATAAATCCTGTCTGGTTGTGGCTACCTAAGATTTTGATCCGCCCTTCCCAATAAGGGATAAGGAAAGATTGCCAAGCCTCTCTATCTAATGGTTCAATCGAGACATTGATCTGCTGCTTTGGAATGCTTAAGTGCCAACGAAGCGGTACGCGTTTACCGTTGCTAAGTAACGATGCAGAAAGAGGTTCGAGTTGGATCTCTTCGTTTGTTAAAACTTTATTCTTTCCATT
>JBOFIW010000257.1:0-1775 GCA_051650365.1 Vibrio sp.
TGAAATTTTGCTTGCTCTTTAATTTTGCCAGCTAAGTCGTTCATCACGATTCCTTGTGGTTTTCCTTAGCGAGTCTACTGCAAATTGAGTGGAAGTTTTTGTACAAAATTGCGCTTACGCTACGAATAAATTAATCATCTCTCAAATAACGTGGTTTGCAGTGGGGCTGCCAACTTTTATCTATGGCTATAAATGAATGAAATTGGATGATCTTTCATATGGAAATGGCGGTATGTCTCCTATAAAATCCGCCGCTTTCCTGCTTTAACAAGATTTTCAACATGATTGATGTTTCGGTATTACCGGTTTATCTCACTGCGGTATTGGCGCTGTTGCTGATCCCTGGGCCAGATATGCTGCTGATTGCCAGCTCGAGTATGAGCTACGGACGCCGAGTCGGTTTGTTTGCCAGCTTGGGCAATGCCACATCAGGGATGATTTTAACCTTACTCGCAGCGTTAGGGGTTTCCGCTCTGATTGCGATGAACCCGTTGGCGCTCAATGTGCTGCATTTGTTGGGTGGAGCATACTTACTCAAAATGGCGTGGGATTGCCTGCGTGCCGATGCTGCGCAACCGCCCGCCTTGGATGATACACAAGCGGTAGCGAAAACCTTTTATCAACGTGCTTTGGTCAGTAATTTGCTAAACCCCAAAGCCTTGGTGTTTTTTGTGCTGTTTTTGCCACAGTTTGTTTCAACCAATATCGCGGCCAGCTCCGCCGAACAGATGTTCGCGCTGGGGATGGTGCTGAATGTATGCGGCTTGCTGTTTAATTTGCTGTTGGTGGCTTTGATTGGTGTATTTGGTCGCTCGTTGCTAGACAATCAACGCTTTCGTACGTATCAGCACAAAGTAATGGGGGGAGTGTTTTTGCTGCTGGCACTCTGGATGTTCAGCGATTTTATTATTTAGAGATCGCCTAGAAATATTAAAGCCATAGATTTACGCCTATGGCTTTTTTTATTTGTGCTTATTTATGTTGGGCGTGTGAGTTTGGTTGCTTAATCAAGCCCCAATCATTATCAGCCTTGATTTACTGTTATTGATTAAACCAAAACCGCAGAAACAAGGCCAATCACGCCACCAAACACGCCGCCCCAAATCACCAGCCAGCCCAGATGTTCTTTGATCATCTTCTGCACGATCTCTTTGACCAATTGCGGGGTCAGTTCATTTAAGCGCTGATCGATGATGCCTTCGATATTGACTTTGATCTCATCCAGCATCGCGGGGGATTCCAATTGTCCCTTTAAGGCTTCACGTACTGATTCGCTTTGGCTCATCTCCACAAGTGCCGTTTGCATCTTCTCCACAAAGGGTTGTTTTAGTGGTTCAAGCGCGGTCGCGCCACCAAACATCGCCAGCATGCCACCAAAGGAGGATTGGCTTATCACTTCCACGAGAGAATCAAAGGTCGGGTTGAAATCGACTTTGGCGATCACCGGTTGCAGATCAAGGTTTAGCGCGCCATTCATCTCTTTATTGAGGAAACGGTCGATATTGGCATCGGTAAAAAACTGCTCCATCATCAGATTTTTGATGGCGGCTTTGAAATCTTCAAAACGTGCGGGAATCACACCTGAGCCGTACAATCCCGGCACTTTTTCAAACAGCATATGGATGGCGAGCCAGTTAGTGATCGCGCCGGAAAAGGCAAACAGCCCCGCGTAAAAGGCATAGTGGTTAGGCAGGAAATAGCCGACACCCATCAGGGCCAGCGCCACTACATTGGTAATAAGGCTTTTATTCATGGTGTTCTCTTGGTTACTCAAA
>JBOFIW010000258.1:0-4963 GCA_051650365.1 Vibrio sp.
CGCGCTAATGCCACCCGCTGCTGCTGGCCGCCTGAAAGCTGGCTTGGGTATTTTTGCGCCGAAGTCGCGAGCCCAATGAGTTCCAACCACTGTTCCACTTTCTCTAAGGCATCACGTACCGACATCCCTTGATTTCGTAGACCGATGGCGATGTTTTCTTCCACCGTTAAATTAGGAAACAGAGCATAGGATTGAAATACAATGCCGAAATCGCGTTTCTCCGGCGGCAGAAAAGTAATGTCCTGTTGGTTTTGATGAATGGTGCCAGTGGTGGGCAGATCTAACCCCGCAATGGCGCGCAATAAAGTGGTTTTACCGCAACCCGACGGGCCGAGAAAGCAGACAAATTCGCCTTGTTCGATCGACAAGCTGATCTCTTTCAAAGCGGTAAATGCGCCAAACTGTTTCACGACATGACGAATATCTAGGTAGCTTTTCTCTGGAAACTGATGTCCAAGGTGTTGTTTTTCAGGGTATTGGCCTTCAAGGTTTTTCTGTTCACGAGGGTTCTGCGTGGTCATAAAAGTCATCCTCAAATTTGGTATAGTCCAAAAATAACGAAACTTTATTGCAGAGCAGTGACAGTTTTATCGCTAAAGTGTGACCATCTGATGACAGATGAGATACCTATAAAAATGGCTGGCGGTGTAAGGGATGTTGAATTCAGAGGCTGAATGAAAGCAAAAAGGGAATAAAAACAAAGGAGGCCATCGCCTCCTCAGATGATTTTCTCTTAAGATTTCGGCTCAGATTTCGAATCAAACTTCTCAGACCACGCTTTCAGCACACGGGCACGATCGCTACCCATCTGGTTGAAATCCATCTTTGCCATCACTTTTTCCACATTCGGATAATTGGCGACTTGTTTGCTGACCTCTTGATGGCCAACCACGGGATAGCTTTCAATGTAAAGTTCATTGGCGGCTTTAGAGACTGACCAATCCACCACGCGTTTCGCGGCGTCACTCTCTTTCACTAAGCCCACAGCATCGGATTCCCAACCGATGCCATTAGGCACAATCACATCCAAAGGTGCGCCTTGGGTTTTGAGTTTAGCACCGCGAGTGGCCATAGAGATCCCAATCGCCACCTCTCCCATACCCGCTTGTACACAAGGTTTCGAGCCGGAATGGGTATAGTGCGCAATGTTTTGATCAAGGCGCTGCATATAATCCCACGCTTGCTCTTCCCCCATATTTTGCAACCATGCGGAAACTTGCATGTAGCCAGTGCCTGAAGAGGCAGGGTTTGGCATGGCAATATGTCCTTTATAAATCGGCTTGGTTAAATCTTCCCAGCTTTGTGGTTTGGGCAAGTTCAGCTGTTTGGCTACCGCTTCATTAAAACAGAGCGCATTGAAGAAAGCATAGTTACCATACCAAGCCGGTTGCGATTGCGGATCTTTCATATTGCTGCGTAGTTCGTCGGCACCTTTAGGCGTATAGGGTTTGAGAATACCTTGCTCTTTAAGAAGCGCCATGGATGAACCGGCCAGCCCCCACACCACTTCTGCGCGTGGGTTATTCTTTTCGGCTAACAGCTTCGCCGTCATGATGCCCGTTGAATCACGCACCCATTTGATCTCAATATCTGGGTTAGTTTTTTCAAATACGTTTTTGTATTTCGCCAACAGATCGGTTTCTAGCGCGGTATAAACCGTAACTTCCTGCGCAGCAAAGGTATGAGTCGCCATCAGCGTTGCGATTAGGGTAAGTGTTCCTTTCAACATGACTTTGTTCATCATCATCTCCAATTTAGTTAATTTGGTATGCACCAGAATTATTATTTACCCTAGCGATCCTGTATGACGTTTCGATGAACAAAAATTGGCAATTTGACTAAGTTTGATTCCCCCTCTATTACCTATTTCCTACACGGCTAAGTTATGAAACTTTTGTGAAATTACTCGATGGAGGGTTTACCCGTGGCTTTTCTCGTTGTTAGATAATATCAATTTATTGGTATAGTCCAAATGGAGTGATAAATGAAGAACGCGTATCTGTTGCTTACCCCTGGCCCCCTTTCTACGTCTGAATCGGTACGTGAAGCCATGCTGAAGGATTGGTGCACTTGGGATGATGATTACAATCTCGAAATTGTCGAAGTGATTCGCCGCAAACTCGTAGCCCTTGCCACAACACAATCTGGATACACCTCAGTATTGATGCAAGGCAGCGGCACCGCTTCCGTAGAGGCAACGATTGGAACCGTGATGTTGCCAACGGATAAGCTGCTCGTGATCGATAATGGTGCTTATGGGGCGCGTATTGCGCAAATCGCGGAGTATCTCAACATTGCTTGCCACGTCATTTCCCCCGGCGAAACCGCGCAGCCCAATCTTGAAGAGATCGCTCAAGTTCTAGCCTCAGATTCCGCAATCACACACGTTGCCGTAGTGCACTGTGAAACCACCACCGGCATGCTCAATCCGATTGCGGAAATCGCCAAACTGGCTAAACAGCACGGTAAACGCGTCATTTTAGATGCTATGTCGAGCTTTGGTGGCATCCCAATGGATATTGGTGAGATGAACATAGATTTTATGATCAGCTCGGCCAACAAATGCATTCAAGGTGTACCCGGTTTTGGCTTTGTGATTGCTAAACGTTCTGAACTTGAGCAATGCCAAGGTCGAGCACGCTCACTCACGCTTGATCTCTATGACCAATGGCAGTGTATGGAAAAGAATCGTGGCAAGTGGCGTTTTACCTCCCCAACTCATACGGTTCGCGCTTTCTACCAAGCCTTGTTGGAATTGGAGAGCGAAGGAGGCATCGCGGCGCGCTATCAGCGTTATCACACCAATCAGCAAAAATTGGTTAACGGTATGCGCACACTCGGCTTCACTCCACTGCTACCAGAAAATCAGCACTCTCCCATCATCACTTCTTTTTATTCGCCCATGAATTCTGATTATCAGTTTGGTGAGTTTTATCAGCGTTTAAAACAGCAAGGTTTTGTTATTTATCCCGGCAAAGTAAGCAACGCAGACTGCTTCCGCATTGGCAACATTGGCGAAGTGTATCCGCAAGATATTGATCGCCTACTCAGCGCGATGCAGCAAGCCATGTACTGGAATCCAGCGTAACGGCTCAGGAAAACGTAATGAAACCACTCGATAATCCGTCACCATACAACCCTACGCACTGGCGCAGTGAAGGCGATATCAACACTACCGAGGCACGACAAGCATGGTTGGCACAATTAGGTGATGAAGCAACACAAAATTTGTTACAACGTGACGCTGAGGTATTTCTTCATCAAGCTATGTCCACACCTTGCTTAGATGCGTTAGTCAGTGCGGAAGGCTGTTATTTGCAAGATGTGTCAGGCCAACGCTACCTCGATTTTCATGGCAATAATGTGCATCAACTCGGTCATGGTCATCCACAGGTGATCGAAAAAATCACCGAACAAATGCAGATATTACCTTTCGCGCCGCGCCGCTTTACCCATGAAACCGCGGTTCGCTGCGCGGAGAAACTCACAGACATTGCCGGTAGCGAACTCAAACGCGTACTGTTTGCTCCCGGCGGTACTTCCGTCATTGGTATGGCGCTTAAATTGGCGCGCCATGTGACGCAGAATTTTAAAGTGATCAGTCTGTGGGACGCTTTTCATGGTGCGTCTTTGGATGCCATTTCTGTCGGTGGCGAAGCCTGCTTTCGACAAGGAATGGGGCCACTGATGGCAGGTGTGGAGCGCATTCCTCCGGCTATCACTTATCGCGGTGCGTTTCCCCGTGAAGACGGCAGCGATGTACACTACGCCGATTACTTGGAGTACGTGATCGAAAAAGAAGGCGGCATCGGTGCATTTATCGCCGAAGCGGTACGTAATACCGATGTACAAGTACCAAGCCGCGCTTATTGGCAACGCGTAAGGGAAATCTGCGATAAACACAATGTGCTGTTGATCATTGATGACATTCCCAACGGCATGGGGCGCAGCGGTGAGTGGTTTACTCACCAAGCGTTCGGCATCGAGCCTGATATTTTGTGTATCGGCAAAGGTTTGGGGGCGGGGCTTATCCCCATCGCCGCCCTACTCACCAAAGAAAAATACAACACCGCCGCGCAGGTTTCTTTGGGTCACTACACCCATGAAAAAAGTCCACTCGGCTGCGCCGCGGCATTAGCCAGCATTGAAGTGATTGAGCAGCAAAATTTACTCGCCAAAGTTCAGGCAGATAGCGTTTATATGCACCAACGTCTTAATCAAATGCAGCAGCAATTTTCACTGATTGGCGATGTGCGTGGTATCGGTTTGCTTTGGGGCATCGAACTAGTGACCGATCGCCACACAAAACAGCGCGCTCACGATGAAGCCGAAACCGTGCTTTATCACTGCTTACGCAATGGGCTGAGTTTTAAAGTCTCACAAGGCAACGTGATTCAACTCAGTCCGCCTCTCATTATTTCGCGTCAAGAGCTGGATCAAGCACTCGATATTTTGCACTCCGCTTTGCTCGCCATCAGCCAGCAAATGGGTTACTCACATTAAGGAAAAGTTATGAACTCACCGATTCAAGCCGTTATTTTTGATTGGGCTGGCACCGTTGTTGATTTTGGATCATTCGCTCCGACCTCTATTTTTGTCGAAGCTTTCAAGCAAGGTTTTGATTTTGAGATTAGCCTTGCGGAAGCGCGCGAACCAATGGGATTGGGAAAATGGCAACACATCGAAGCCGTCGGCAAACTCCCAACCGCTGCGCAGCGTTGGCAGAAGCAATTTGGACGCCCGATGAAAGCCAGCGATATTGATGCGATATACGCCGCCTTTATGCCGCTGCAAATCGCCAAAGTGGCCGATCACGCAGAACCTATTCCCCATGCGCTTGAAGTGGTTGAACAGATCCGATCGCGCGGGATCAAAATCGGCTCTTGCTCTGGCTACCCACGCCAAGTGATGGATGTGCTGATCCCCGCCGCTGCCGATTACGGTTATCGTCCTGATTATGTGG
>JBOFIW010000259.1:0-3519 GCA_051650365.1 Vibrio sp.
ATGCCTCTCCTTCACCAGGGCGTTTCTGGATGAAGTAGTGATTTTCACCCTCGATTTGCCCAACAAAGACGGCGTTTTCCGAACTCCCCCACGCGGTGCTGTGGCGCTCTTCCCAACTCAACAAACGAGAAGCAGCAAAGTAGCCTTTCACTCGCTCTTCAATGCGAAGACCTTCTGCACGGTCGAAGACAATCGGGTTGAAGGTGAAGTTCACGTAGTCATCAGCAGAGCCGAGATATTTCCAATCGCCATTGCTAGTTTGATTGGTCGGAAAAGCCTGAGCCTCCACGGTGCGCATGACAAAATAGTCGCGGCTGCCCGTTTCTGGATTCGCGAACACGTATAACGCACCAGCTCGACGTTCAGCTTTAGTCACGCCATTGTTGAGCAATCCACTGCCATAATGCTCAGCAACAAAAGCATCAAACTGAGTAATGGTTGCGAAATCTTCGTTTAGGAGCGTATCGTTTTGCGCAAAAGTTTGCGTCATGTCAACCACTTGGCGGTAACCATACTCTTGGCCAATGATGATCGGCCCTTTGAGATCCGCAATCGGTGGATTTTGCTCAGGGATGAAGCGTGTTAGCTCAGTCTCACCATTTCTGTCTGAACAGCTTAAGCGGACCTGCGTTGGTACACCATTATCCATCGCTAAGTTAACGTGGAATTTGTTGCTGTCATTAACGCTATGACGAGAGGCATTAAGCACCACTCGTTCACTGGTACCATTAGCAAATTCAACATCTAACTGGCATTGACCTTGAGTTTGGTAGCTAGGGCGCAACACCTCATCACCACGTAACGCGTAGCGCCAGGTCTTGCCATACTTATGCATCACGCCTGAGATTTGCTCACAGTTGTTACCTACCATAAAGCCCGCACCATCGTGATCGTTACCCGACTTATTGAGTGTACAAAGTGTCACTTCACCCACCTTTGGTGTTGGCGTATACGTGACCGCACCCCGTCCATACTTGGAGAGCAACTCATAGTCGCCTTGCGCGGATGTCATGTTGGAATTAGTGTGCCATTGGAGATCACGACCAGACGAACAACGATTGGTGCTCTGATTCACACCGCCAACAAAGACAGCGCGGTCACCATTTGCCGCTTGGAAGGTAAACTTACACAAACGTTGCTGCCCGCCATCCATGCGCAAGGTTTGCCAACTATCACTCTCTAGCTCTGCTGGGGTTAAATCTGCCACAGGCTGCCAACCTTCTGGCTGGAACTCCCCTTGAACGCCTTGCGGTAGTTCAAACACATTGCCGTAATTGGAGTAAACCAGCGGATAAATTTGGCTGGGGTTTTCGTTGTTCGGGTCATAAATACCCAATAGCGTCATCACAGGCACACCCGTTTGCTGTGGTTTTGGCGTGTCAGTCTCGACCGTTTGATAACGCTGCGTGGCCTGATCCCATTGCACATAACCGCTCGGGCTGCTGCTATCAAGATTAAAACCGTTGTTCATCCAACGCTGCGCTTTGCGCGACTGTGCAGGGTGCTCAAGGGTAAAGCGGCTAATCGTGCCCACTCTCTCTTCTTCACCACCATTTTGCGCATCACGCATGAATCGGAACGCATCTTTGAATGGTGGAACAATGTCGTCCCCTTGTTGTTGGGTGTACACATCATCCGTCCAATGCAGATTGCCGATAAAGCGCTGATGGAAAGCATCCCAGCCCCAGCCCGATTCCATATCGTGAATCGACGCCATATACGGCCAATGCCCCAACCCATAGTTGTGGCCAAGTTCATGCGACCATTCATTACCCGTGGTGGCTTCTAGGGTGACAATGCCACCACCGCCACTCCCACCATGCACAATCACTTGTGGTAAATCGGTGCCTTCTTTGGTGTAAACCCCAACGTTAGTGTGGGCAGTAATGTGATTGAAGCGTTGGTTGTACTGCTGTGAATAGCCCGCACTGCTCAAAATGCCGACGTTGGCATTGTTGATGCCCGTTGAGACCATGGCTTTACCAATCGCTTCGCGCATATCGCCACTGTGCCAACCACCTGTGCTCGCACTTTTATCGGTGTACACCGCGCCGTTTGGCATCGTCACAATCGGAAAATGCGCTGGCGTGTAATCGGCCATCACCAACTTGGAGGCTGGGATCTTCTGGAAGTAGTCTGCCGCAAGCGTAGGTAAATTTTGGATCATGGTATTGTGATTGCGCGGCTCGATAAGCATACCCATGTCGATATTTTGGATCACCAACTCTGGCGCACCACCAAATTGGATCTCCCCTTGGCTCAATACCCCTTCGCGGCCTAAGTTGTCGGTCAAGCGCAGTGCTAGACCTGGCTTCATCCAGTTCCATTGCAAGGGCAACGACCAAGCATGATGAGAAAACACCACTTTCATGCGTCCATTGTCAGGCTGATCCGACGCAGCCAGAGCACTTGGCGGCAACATCAAGCTGCTATGAACTACCTCGCCATCAAGGAGCACTTCCGCACGCACTTGGTTGATCTCTTCGCCTTGCGATGGCGTAAAGAGCAGCATCGCTTCGCGATTCATGATCACATCCAAATGACCTTGCCCTGTCAGTTCATTGCCATTGGGCGCTACCGAAGTGTGCGTTTGCGTGATTCCCAAACCGCCTTCTAAACTGCCTTGCAAATGGTTAGGCGTTGGGATCTCATCGGCAAAGCCAACGCGAGAGTCTTGAGTAGTGAAACGCACCACCTGTGGCTCGGCACAATCCACTGGATTGCAAGAGCGCAGCGCCATCTCGTATTGTGTTTCAGGCTGGAGCCCGCCGATGAAAAAACCCGCCGAAACGGCGTCATAATGGCGAATATCCTTGCCATCACTCACATTAGTTAAGGTCAACTGAGTTGTGTCCGACTCGTTTTGACCTAACCAATCAAACGATACGCCCACGTCCGAGACACTTGATACTGTGACAGAATGGATGGCAGGCTTCACCAAAGCACCACAATCGTTGGTTTCTGTGCGGTAAATGACATCACTTTCCCAAGCATAACTGCCATCAGGTCGCTTCGAACCGTGTGCCGCAGGTATGTATTCCACGAAACAGCCTTGCTCATCCGATTCGTAAACACCAAATTCGCGGCTCATCAAGTAAAAGCCGCCGTTGTACATCATGAATTCCCAGCTCTGATCGACAAAGTCAATCACGTTGCGATAAGGCGTATCATCACCGCCCTGATAAGGAAGGAATGGAAACTTAAGATCGTTTTTGTAGCTAAGGCGATATTCAAAACCTCGGTAATTGATCCAACGTTCACCGTTACGTTCAAAGACACCCTCACCACGTTCAGCCATCGCTTTAATGGATTCTAAACGCTCGACGGTCTTTTTTCCGATTTGCACTAACGTCAGCTCAGGCTGCGCCCACACGACAGTGCTTCCCAATAGCCCAGCTATGAGAAGTGGTAGTATTTTTTTATTCATATCAAAATGGCTCGTTTTTGTTATCAGTGAGATAGCCCAATTTTGGGCAGCAGTAACCCGCGAAATCTGGACAGGATTCACCTGCCACGGAT
>JBOFIW010000260.1:0-9332 GCA_051650365.1 Vibrio sp.
TAGGCTACATGGTGGAAAACCGAGTCATTCAACTAGCGTTGTGGCAGCAATTTTCAAATTACCCGCAACTTACCTTGATGTGCCCTGAGCAATTGGCGCAATTGGATGTGAGTGAAGAGGGATGCCGTGTTACTTTACAATCGGGTGCTGTACTTGAGTGTGATTGGGTGATTGGTGCGGATGGCGCGAATTCACAGGTTCGTCAACTGGCACATATCGGCGTGACGGCGTGGGATTATCGCCAGCACTGCATGTTGATTAATGTGCAGACAGAACAGATCCAACAAGAAACGACGTGGCAGCAGTTTTTCCCAACAGGCCCGCGCTCCTACTTGCCTTTAGGTGGCAATCAGGCGTCTTTAGTTTGGTATGACACACCACAGCGCATTCGAAAACTGGCAGCATTAAACTCGGAACAATTGCGTGGCGAAATTCTTCAGCATTTTCCTGCTGAGCTAGGGGATATAAAGGTGTTGCAGCAGGGTTCTTTCCCGCTGACTCGACGTCATGCTCAGCAATATGTCAAAAATCGCTGTGTGCTGGTTGGTGATGCAGCACATACGATTAACCCGTTAGCAGGGCAGGGCGTGAATCTAGGTTTTAAAGATGCGGCCGTGTTACTGGCGGAAACTCAGGATCATGCGGTATTAAGTCAGACACAGTTTGAACGCTATGAGCGTCGTCGTCGTCCAGATAATCTGCTGATGCAAACGGGGATGGATCTGTTTTACAAAACCTTTAGCAACTCGTTCACGCCGGTTAGGTTTGTGCGTAATGTTGCACTTGCTTTAGCCGAACGCTCTGGGCCGTTGAAAACGCAAGTGCTGCGTTACGCTCTCGGTTTTTCAAACTAACCGTTCCCTATTTAGGCTGTGTTGGCAATTTAAAAAGGCTAGACCGTAAAAACAAAAAACGCTGCACTGGGCAGCGTTTTTTACATCACACAAGTCGATTACTTGGTAACGCGTAGGATTGGAGTTTCACCTACGTTTACAGAACCAGAAAGTTTGTTCAGCTCTTTGATTTCATCCATGTTAGAAATAACAACTGGAGTCAAAGTTGATTTCGCTTTCTCTTCTAGCAATGCTAAATCGAATTCGATAATAGTATCGCCGATTTTCACTGATTGACCTTCTTCAGCGATACGCTTGAAGCCTTCACCTTTCAGTTCAACAGTGTCGATGCCGAAGTGAACAAACAGCTCAACGCCGTCATCCGATTCTATAGAGAATGCGTGGTTGGTTTCGAAGATTTTACCGATAGTACCGTTAACAGGAGCTACCATCTTGTTACCAGCAGGCTTGATCGCGATACCATCACCAACGATTTTCTCAGCGAACACAACATCTGGCACATCTTCGATGTTTACGATTTCACCAGAAAGAGGTGCGATAATGTCAATTGCACCCGCGTTAGCGCTGTCGTCAGAGACTAGCTTCTTAAGTTTATCAAACAGACCCATTGTGTCATGCTCCTAACGTTTTAGATTTGTTCTGTCGAAGTATAGTATACCAATCACCAGAGATAGACGACTATTTTCATCGCCTATCTCCTTGGTATCAACCAATAATTATGCTTTTGCTGCGATGAATTTTTCTACGCAAGCTTCAATTTCTGCAGCCGTTGGCAGAGATAGTGCTTCTTCAGCCATCGCTTTGATTTCCGCATAATTGGTGTTACGGATTACTTTCTTCACTTTTGGAATGGAGATGCCACTCATAGAGAATTCATCTAGACCCATACCGAGTAGAAGCAGAGTTGCACGCTCGTCACCCGCCAATTCACCACACATGCCAGTCCATTTACCTTCTGCATGAGAAGCATCAATCACTTGCTTGATCACAGTCAGAACAGCTGGAGAAAGTGGGTTATAGAGGTGAGAGATCATCTCGTTACCACGGTCTACCGCTAGGGTGTACTGAGTTAAATCGTTAGTGCCGATAGAGAAGAAAGAGACTTCTTTCGCTAAGTGGTGCGCAATCGCTGCCGCTGCTGGAGTTTCTACCATCACACCGATTTCGATGTTTTCATCGAAAGCATGGCCTTCAGCACGCAGTTCTACTTTGTACTCTTCAATCGCTTTTTTCAGTTCACGAATTTCTTCAACTGAAATGATCATAGGGAACATTACGCGAAGTTTGCCGTGAGCAGAAGCACGCAGAATGCCGCGTAACTGATCACGCAGGATTTCACGGCGATCTAAGCTGATACGTACTGCACGCCAACCCAAGAATGGGTTCATCTCTTTTGGCAGATCCATATAAGGCAGATCTTTGTCGCCACCGATATCCATAGTACGGATAATCACGGCATGACCGCTCATCGCTTCTGCGACTTCTTTATAGGCTTGATATTGCTCTTCTTCAGTCGGTAGAGCATCACGATCCATAAACAGGAATTCAGTACGGTACAGACCCACACCTTCCCCACCGTTACGGATGATGCCGTCACAGTCTTTTACTGTGCCGATATTGCCACACACTTCAACGCGGTGACCGTCTAGCGTTTCTGCTGGAAGATCTTTTAGTTTGGCGAGTTCTTCTTTTTCTGCAAGGAAAGCTGCTTTAACCGCTTTGGCTTCTTCTATTTGCCCTTCAGTTGGATTGACAATGATTTTGTTGTTCATTGCATCCAAAATCAGCATGTCGCCATTTTTCACTTGTTTAGTGATATCGTTTGTACCCACAATTGCTGGTAGTTCAAGAGAACGTGCCATGATTGAAGTGTGAGAAGTGCGGCCACCGATATCACATGCAAAACCAAGAACATAGTTCAGGTTAATTTGCGCAGTTTCAGAAGGGGTCAAGTCGTACGCTACTAAGACTACTTCTTGATCGATTTCGCTGAGCGAAACGATATGCATGCCTAGAGCATTTTTAACAAAACGTGTACCGATATCACGAATGTCGGTCGCACGTTCTTTTAGGTATTCGTCGTCTAGTGACTCAAGCGCAGTGGCTTGCTCTTCGATAACGGAATGGATTGCGTTATCGGCAGACATTTTGTCTTTCTTGATGAGGGCTAAAATCTCTTCTTCTAGCTCTTCATCTTCAAGCAACATGATATGGCCTTCAAAGATGGCTTCTTTTTCTTCACCAAAAGTTTCAAGTGCTTTTTGTTTGATCACTTCTAACTGCGCAGACGATTTATTACGCGCAGTGTAAAAGCGCTCAACTTCGGCTTCTACTTGATCGTCAGAAATGGTGTTTGTGTTTAGGACAATTTCATCTTCTTGAAGAAGTAATGCTTTACCAATCGCAATACCTGGAGATGCTAGAATGCCTGAAATCATAGCCTTACCTTAAACTGGTCAACTGTAAACGGGAGATTGGATAATTCGCTAACGGTAACGTGTAGCTTATTTCTCGGGTTATTTCCAACAAAGCCATTTTGCGTGAACAAAATGGCTTTGAAAGGAAGACCGGATTAGTGAAGTTGGTCCATCAGAGCAACGAGGTGCTCAACTGCTTCTTTCGCTTGAGGGCCTTCGGCAGAGATACTCACGACAGTACCCTTTACCAGACCTAGCGTTTGAAGTTTGAATAGACTTTTCGCGCTTGCACTTTTACCGTTAGAAGTCACCGTGATGTCTGCATCAAAAGCTTTTGCTTCTTTTACAAACTGTGCAGCTGGACGAGTGTGAAGGCCGTTTTCTGCTGTGATTTCTACTTGCTTCTCGTACATGTTTTATACCCCAATGAGTTTATTTTTTGTAAGTTTGTCAACCAGATTTAGCTTAACCGCATCGGCTGCTTTGTGCTAGCACTGTCACAGGCTTTTCGTGTCAGAACTAAGACTGGTTAAAATTTTCCAATTGCCTTTGCTATTTGTTGCAATTTAAGCAATTGAGCGTAAACCGTCGGCTTCTTTATTTTGAAGCTAAAAATAAAACATGCCGATATTACCAAAGGTGAGGCAAGGATCAACAAAAAAGCCCCTGACTGGGGCTTTTTTAAACGAAAAATTGATTTGACCACATATTACTGTTGGTTTTCTTTTTCAGTAAAAATACCAGCAAAAAGAGCCGTGCTTAAGTAGCGTTCACCAGAGCTTGGAAGTACAGTGACAATAGTTTTACCTTCAAATTCAGGTGATTGTGCTATGCGGTTCGCTGCAACTACCGCAGCGCCTGAAGAAATGCCTGCTAAAATGCCTTCTTCCTCCATTAGGCGACGAGCCATTTCAATAGCTTCTTCTGAGGTAACACGTTCAACGCGGTCAATTAAGCTTAAATCTAAGTTTCCAGGAATAAATCCAGCACCAATACCTTGAATTTTATGTGGTGCAGGTTTGATTTCTTCACCGGCTAGCGCTTGGGTGATAACAGGAGATTCTGCTGGCTCAACAGCAACAGAAAGGATTGCTTTCCCTTTTGTGCCTTTAATATAACGGCTTGTACCAGTTAATGTGCCCCCTGTACCAACACCAGATACAAACACATCGATCTGGCCTTCAGTGGCTTCCCAAATCTCAGGGCCTGTTGTTTTCTCATGAATCTCAGGGTTAGCTGGGTTGTTAAACTGCTGCAGTAGCAGATATTTCTCTGGATTATTTGCAACAATTTCTTCTGCTTTGGCAATGGCGCCTTTCATGCCTTTGGCTGCCTCGGTGAGCTCTAAGTTTGCACCAAGAGCTTTCAGTAGTTTCCGACGTTCTAAACTCATCGACTCAGGCATAGTAAGAGTTAACTTATAGCCACGAGCTGCAGCAACAAAGGCCAAGGCAATACCCGTGTTTCCGCTAGTTGGTTCAACCAATTCAACACCTGGTTTGAGTTTGCCTTGTTTCTCGGCTTCCCAAATCATATTGGCACCGATACGGCATTTAACGCTGAAACTTGGGTTACGCGATTCGACTTTGGCAAGTACTTTGCCTTGTGACACTTTGTTTAGGCGAACCAGAGGGGTATTGCCGATGGTTAGAGAATTGTCTTCGTAGATTTTGCTCATGGTAATGTTCCTTCATTCGTTGCGCAGTGAGTGATCCTGCGTAAATGCTTAGTGAATATAAGTAGAGAATAAGTTCATATTCACTAAGGGAAAAGGATTAAAAAGTTATAAGTTATGTGGGGGTTGTTACCTATGAATCGTAGAATGTTGGGTTTTAAATTCCATTACCCACATTGCGGTTGCGCCACATACAGCAACAGGGACAATAAACAGATTAATAATGGGAATACTGGTGAAAAATGCTACTAAAACGCCAAAGCCATACGCTTTGTTCTGATTTTGTTTCAAAGTATTACGCATGTCATGGAAGGCTATCTTGTGATTGTCGAAAGGGTAGTCACAATACTGTATAGCGAGCATCCAAGCCGTGAAAATAAACCAAGCGAGTGGACCGAGAGTTTGCCCAAGTGCAGGGATCAGTAACAAGATGAAAAGTCCGAATGCTTTGGGGAGTACATAAAGCAGTTTTCGCCATTCTCGGCTCAGTATACGTGGAACATCTTTAACGAGAGTCCACATTCCCTCTTCTCCAATCCTCTCTCCCGATAAATGTTGCTCTACTTTTTCAGCAAGTAATCCATTGAAAGGAGATGCAATAAAGTTTGCTAGCGTACTAAAAAAATAGGAAAAGGTGGCAAGGATAGTCAGGGTGAGTAAAGGCCAAAGCACATAACTGAGCCAAGATAAAAATGAGGGGAGCTGCCCCATCCACTCTGTAATCCAAATATCTAAATGGCTAAATAGGTAGTACATAGCTCCGCCAACTAATGTAATGTTTGCTATGAGCGGAAGAACAACGAAACGGCGTATACCGGGAGTTACCGCTAAACGCATGCCATAAAAAAAATAGCCGAATCCGGAACGTGAGCTGAACTGCATAAAACGGTATTCTCCTTGATTAACAGAGCGAAGATTGTACTTGATTGATGTTGAAGTGAAATGACGAAACTGCAAAAAACGCGTCATCTTTTCAACTTCTCACATTAAGTTGTTCTAAATTCAACGAGAGTTTTGGTAAAGTACCCCGACAAGTCAAAACCACACCCTGATAAACGTCCTGTTGGGCGTTAGAGCTCAGAACATCAAACGGGATAGTGAGAGTTTAAGATGCAGGAATTGCGATTCGTATTGATAATTGTTGGCGCGTTGGCAATAGCAGCGCTGCTGTTTCATGGTCTATGGACCAGCAAAAAAGAGGGGAAATCTAAGTTTGGAGATAAACCTCTACGCAAGATTGATGTTGAAAGTGATGAACCACCTTCTAGGGCATTTGCGGCCGAGGATGATTTTGAAATCATCCGTAAAGAACGTAAAGAACCGGATTTTGGCCTTCCAAACCAACAGCATGATCCTTTAATTGCCGATTTCACTGCTCAAGATGATTCTGATGAACAAGAGGAAAAATATGAGCAGCCTATGCAGCAAGCAAAGAGTGTTCAGCCTGAAATGCCAAGAGCGCAGTCAGTAATACAAAAGCCGATTGTTGAACCTATTATGGATGCCGCTCCTATTGTCGAAGAAACAAAAGAAGAGCAATTGGACGTGATTGTGCTGAATGTTCATTGCTCTGGCAGTCAGTCTTTTATTGGCACTAAGCTATTTGATAGCATGCAACAAAATGGTTTGCTGTTTGGTGAAATGGATATTTTCCATCGCCATGCGGATCTGTCAGGAACAGGCAAAGTGCTGTTTAGTGTCGCTAATATGATGCAACCAGGTACTTTAATGCATGATGATCCTGCGGATTTTTCAACGAAAGGCATCTCATTTTTTATGACTCTGCCCTGTTTTGGCGATCCAGAGCAAAACTTTAAGTTGATGCTTAAAACTGCTCAGCAAATTGCTGACGATCTTGGTGGCCATGTATTAGATGACGCACGCAATTTAATGACCCCGAATCGTTTGGATGCTTATCGTAAGCAAATTCAAGAATTTAAGGCTCGTGCCGCACAATCATAAATGGCGTTTTTAGTGGCTCAATTTATCCTGTTCTGTTTACACTTCAGGTAATAAGTTTTGGCTATGTTAGCCTAAGATATCCCTAGTTATACTAAAAGGCTCCGTAGCGGAGCCTTTTTTCATCATCCGAGAGAATTACTATGTCCAATGTCGAGCAACGATTAACCGAGCTAAGACAAACCTTGCATGAGCATGGAGTCCGTTATTACGTAGAAGATGCCCCAACGATTCCGGATGCGGAATATGATCGTTTAATGCGTGAGTTATTGGAGATAGAAGCGCAGCATCCTGAATTGATCACTCCGGATTCACCCAGTCTACGTGTGGGTGGGCGTTCACTTGATGGATTTGAGTCTGTTATCCATGAAATCCCGATGCTTTCTCTTGATAACGCGTTCGATGATGCTGAATTAGACAGTTTTTATCGTCGAATGACAGATCGCATTTCTGCCGTGCAACAAAGTCATTTTTGTTGTGAGCCTAAATTGGATGGCTTGGCTGTAAGTTTACTGTATGAGAATGGAGTGTTGACTCGTGCTGCAACTCGAGGTGATGGCGCTACGGGTGAAAACATCACAGAAAATGTACGTACCATTAAATCAATCCCTTTACGTCTGCAAGGCGTAGATTTTCCTGTGCGTCTTGAAGTCCGTGGTGAAGTCTTTATGCCTAAAGCAGGGTTTGAAGCACTGAATGCGAGAGCGCTTCAAAAAGGTGAAAAGCAATTTGTTAACCCTCGTAATGCGGCGGCCGGAAGTTTGCGACAATTAGATTCCAAAATTACGGCTCAGCGCCCACTTGCTTTTTATGCATACAGTGCCGGTGTTATCGAAGGCGGTCAGTTAGCTACCAGTCATTATCAGCGGTTTTTACAACTGAAAAATTGGGGATTACCCATCTGCCCTGAAACCAAAGTCGTAACCTCTCTCGCCGATGTGAAATCTTTTTATCAAGATATTTTGCAGCGCCGCCAATCTTTGGCCTACGAAATTGATGGCGTTGTGATCAAGGTGGACGATATTCAATTGCAGGATCGCTTGGGGTTTGTTGCTAGAGCACCGCGTTGGGCGATTGCCTATAAATTTCCAGCGCAAGAAGAGCTAACACGTCTCAATGAGGTTGAATTTCAAGTTGGTCGGACGGGAGCGATTACGCCTGTGGCGAAGTTGGAACCCGTCTTTGTCGGTGGGGTTACGGTGAGCAATGCTACATTACATAATGCCGATGAGATTGAACGTTTAGGTGTTATGGTTGGTGATACCGTAGTGGTGCGGCGTGCGGGAGATGTGATCCCACAAATCGTTTCGGTTGTGCTAGAGCGCCGCCAAGCCGATGTAAAACCTATTCGATTTCCTACCTGCTGCCCTGTATGCCAATCTGAAATTGAGCGAGTTGAAGGGGAAGCGGTTGCTAGATGTACTGGTGGGTTAATTTGCCAAGCACAGCGTAAAGAATCGCTGAAACACTTTGTTTCACGCAAAGCTATGGATGTGGAAGGCTTAGGGGATAAAGTGATTGAACAATTGGTCGATCGCGAAATGGTGAGTACCCCAGCGGATTTGTTCCGTTTAAGAGCGGGAGAATTGACAATTCTTGAGCGAATGGGACCCAAATCAGCGCAGAACGTAATGGATGCCTTAAATAAAGCCAAACAGACTACTTTGCCAAGGTTTTTATACGCTCTGGGGATCCGTGAAGTAGGGGAAGCAACCGCTCTCAATTTGGCACAACATTTCTTAACGTTAGAGGCGATTGCTCAGGCGAGTATCGAACAGTTGATTGAAGTTCCCGATGTCGGGAGCGTGGTTGCGAGTCATTTACATGCTTTCTTTGCTCAGCAACGTAACCAGCAAGTGATCGCTGAGTTGGTGGAATTAGGCATTACATGGCCTGCGTTAGCTGCTGTGCCCGCGGCGGTAGATTCGGCTTTAGCAGGTAAAGTCGTCGTGTTAACAGGCAGTTTTACTCAACTATCCCGTAATGATGCAAAAGCAGCACTGCAAGCTTTAGGAGCAAAAGTCACGGGGAGTGTGTCAAAAAATACCGACATCGTTTTTGCAGGTGAAGCGGCTGGTTCAAAATTAACCAAGGCCGCGGAACTAGGGATACAGGTGTTAGATGAGCAAGCATTGATCGATTTTTTTAACTAGCTGCTCAAATGATCTAAGGCACATCTGTTTACTCGACAAAAAATTAAGTTGAAATAGGGATGTTATTTTGACTTTCATCTGTATATAAAAAAGAAAATTGAACTAAATTCCACTCAACAGTCTAAACCTCGGCCTTATGCTGAGGTTTATTTTTTACAAAAAACAACCTGAGTTTTCTTGTGTTAATGCTCCTTGGTTTTGTTTTGTAAAAGTCATCTAATGCTTTTTCTATATTCGACGCATTTCAAATAAATAAATGTCACAAAAAATAAAC
>JBOFIW010000261.1:0-1862 GCA_051650365.1 Vibrio sp.
GTTTTTCGGCGACTTTGGCCCCGACACCGGAGAGTTCACAAAGAGGAACGGCTGAGAGGAGTTGTGACATGCGCGTTTGATCTAACCATTTGACTTAATGGCTATTCAAACATCGAGCTGTGTTTTTGTACAGGAAAAATTACCCAAGAGAGGCGTGAAACGTGGGCTTACCCCTCTCTTGGCGTTAATCAGTTCTTACGGCGACGCACTTTAAGCGCGTGGGGCATGGTGCGGATTTTGCGCATGATGCCAGCTAAATGCACCCGATCTTTGGTGGTGAGTAGAACCGTGACTGTGTATAAGCGACCGTCGCGCTCTTCTGTTGATAGGCCATGAATATTCGAACCCGTTTTGGAGATCACATTGGTTAGTTCAGCCAATGCACCTTGACGGTTGTGCATATCCACTTTCAGCTCAGTAATGAACTCTTGATCGTAATCTTTAGTCCATTCCACCGCCATGTACTTGTCTGGCTCTTTTTGATAACCGCGTACGTTAGGACAGGTTTCTCGATGCACCACTAAGCCACGGCCCGGTGAAACGTGAGCGATGATGTGATCATCTGGGATCGGGTGACAACAGTTAGCGAAGGTGAGCAGAATGCCTTCTGCGCCACGGATGGGCAGTTTGTTTTTACTGCCGTCATGTTTACTGCTTTCGGACAATTCATCAGCATTGCCTAATAAGCGACGCGCAATCACGATACTCATCAACTCACCCAAACCAATCGCGGCCAACAGGTCATCCATCGACGCGACTTTCAGATCACCCAAGACTTTGCTGATGTTCTCAGGCACAATCTCGTTGATCGAGTGTTCGCCTAAAGCATGGTTAAGTAGGCGACGACCTAGAGTAATCGAGTCTTCGCGGCGCATGGTTTTCAGCACTTGGCGAATTTTGGTGCGCGCGCGGGATGTCACCACATAGTTGAGCCATGCCGCGTTCGGACGTGCGCCCGGAGCACTGATGATTTCCACCGTCTGGCCACTTTTCAGTGACTGACTGAGTGGATACGGCGTGCGATCGACTCGCGCACCCACACAAGTATTTCCTATGTCGGTATGCACCGCGTAGGCAAAGTCGACCGCAGTGGCACCCACTGGCAGTTCAACGATACGACCCTTGGGGGTGAACACGTAAATCTCATCTGGGAACAGATCAGATTTGACGTTTTCGATAAATTCAAAGGAGTTCCCCGCACTTTGCTGTAACTCAAGCAGGCTTTGCATCCAGCGCTGTGCTTTAATCTGCGCAGTGGTGCCACCTCGTTCACTATTGGCTTTGTACGACCAATGTGCCGCGACCCCTTTGTCTGCCATTTGATCCATATCTTCGGTACGGATTTGCACTTCTACGGGAACGCCGTGGGGGCCAACCATGGAAGTGTGTAGCGATTGATAGCCGTTGGCTTTTGGGACCGCAATGTAGTCCTTCATCCGTGCTGGGCGTGGCTTGTACAAACTATGCACCTGCCCCAACACGCGATAGCAAGTATCCGCCGTGTCTACCACGATGCGAAACGCGTAAATATCCATAATGGTGTGAAAGCGCTGCTCTTTGGTTTTCATCTTGTTGTAGATGGAGAACAGGTTTTTCTCACGACCCTCCACACGAGCCGATAAGCCGACATCTTGCAGACGACCTTCAATTTCACTGTGGATGCGTTGGATCATCTCTTTCCGGTTACCACGCGCGGCTTTCACCACCTCTTTGAGGACGCGATAACGATTCGGATAGAGCGCTTCAAAGCCTAACTCTTCGAGTTCGGTTTTAATGTTATGGATACCCAAACGATGGGCGAGGGGAGCGTAGATTTCTAAGGTCTCACGGGCAATGCGGCGTTTTTTATCCGGACGCAGTGC
>JBOFIW010000262.1:0-3310 GCA_051650365.1 Vibrio sp.
TGATACGCAGTGAAATCGGCGCTTTAACACCTAACTCAGCCGCCACCTTGTTCAGACGATGCAGTTCACGCTCTGACTCTACGTTAAAGCATTTGATCTTCAATTGTAGCGCACGTTTCATCTCGGCTTCGGTTTTACCAACGCCTGAAAACACCACTTTGCTTGGATCGCCGCCAGCAGCGAGGACACGTTCCAATTCACCGACCGAGACGATATCAAAGCCTGAGCCCAAGCGAGCTAACGTATTCAATACGCCAAGGTTAGAGTTGGCTTTAACTGCATAACAAATCAGATGCGGGTAATCCCCCACCGATTTATCAAACGCATGCCAATGGCGCTCAAGAGTCGCTCTTGAGTATACATAAAGTGGTGTGCCGTACTGGTTTGCCAGATCGGCGAGTGGAACTTGCTCGGCCCATAACTGGCCATCATCCTGATAATTGAAGTAATCCAAAATGCTTTCCCTTTTATTCTTTTTCCCGCATACGTAAAGCCGCCGTTGTATGAACAACAACTTCACATAGCTTGCGGAGAGTGGCGTAATTTACTGACTTTGTTCGCTTTGTTTTGCATCATCAGGCATATAAAGTGGCCCAGTTTGCCCACATCCCGCTAACGCAAGCATGGACAACAAAAACAGTGCTGTGAATTTCTTTTTCATTTTGCATATCGTGCTTATTGAATCAATGCCCCCTATAATCGCACCACGACTAGGAAAAGCAATAGGATAGATAGGATGAACGAAACTGAATTTCATCAACTCGTCGACAGCCAACGAGAACGTATAGAGGCGGCGATTGATGAGGCCGGTGCCGATATCGACTACGAGACCTCAGGCAATGTCATGACATTGGAGTTTGATGACCGTAGCCGAATCATCATTAACCGCCAAGAGCCGATGCGTGAAATCTGGTTAGCATCAAAATCTGGCGGCTACCATTTCAAGTGGATTGATGGCGAGTGGATCTGCTCCAAAACCGGACTTGAACTGCTCACCTTACTGAAACAAGAGTGTGATAAACAGGCCGATGAGCCGATTGATTGGGCTTAAGCTAACACACTTGTCATGCAATAAAAAAGAGCACACCAGTGCTCTTTTTTATTGGGTATGATTCAGCAAACCTGAAGCTTCGCTGATTTAGGCATTCACCACTTGTGAAGGCTTGGAATACACGGCGCTGTCGTTACGATACGGCACCACGTAAGTCTCCCCCTCTTCAGGGTGAATAATTTGGTAATACTGCGGCAGGTTAAAGTTGATGCTTTTAGTAGCAAGCTTACTGCTGTCATCCAGTATCGAAGTGTAGAAGCTGTTGACGCTGGCAATCATCTCATCTTTTTCGCCATTGAACTGGTGATACACTTCAACGCGGTTAGCTTCATCCAGCACATAGATGTTGAAACCTTTTTCGGTATCTTCAAAGAAGAACTGCACCAAACCTTCGCTAGCAAAACTATCCACCACAGCAGGCAAAGGATAATCCTGATCGCGATCGAGCATCAGCAAAGGGGAGCCTTTCAGCTTATTGGTCGAGATGCTGCGATAAAAATCGACGGAGTTTTCCAGCTTTTGTACAGAAACACCACGGCGCTCAAAGAACAATCCATACATTTGATCGCCCATGCGCAGCGCTTTAAAACGGCGACGCTTCTCTTGCTCCATCGGCTTGAGACGCAAATCAATACATTCGGCCAGCAGTTGATAGACCAAGTTGCGCATCACACCACGCAAGTTTTTGCTGTAGCAGAACACGTCGACCGATTCCGGAGGCAACGCGTCCTGATGCATTTTTCCAAGTACGGTTTTTAAGGCATCCAGCATAGCTGTCTGACCTTCAAAATGCAGGGTGCGCACTTCTTGCCACGAGTTTCGATACACCAAATCGACACTGCCGACTAAGCATTTTTGTTCCGTTCCGAAGCTGAAAATATCAATGTTTTTCAGATCAACCTTCAGCGCTTTACCACTGAGTTCGCTAGTTGGGTCATGTTCAAAGTTGATGAACATGGCGAGCTGACTAATTTCACAAGGATTGGCCAATGCTTGCATGGTTGGACGACGCTTACGTAATGAGAAGGTGTTACGTAGATCACTCACCATCTGATAGAACTTGTCGATATCCAACTGTGCTTGGCGCACAACCGCATGTAACCGCGTAGATTCGGTGATCAGGCCATTGAAAAATGCCCATGCCACTAACTTACTCAAGTATTCGTTGTGCTCAAGATAAGGCTGACCAATCAGGTGCTGCGCCTGCAATGGTTGCTTATACAGATACCAACCCGCTTTATTAGTGCGCTCAGGGCTGACTTCAATAAAGCTTAAATCGGACTCATGTAGATCAGGAGAAATTTGCGGGTTCAGCAAAGTGACTTTACCCGGCAACACTTCAAACGCTGCATAAAGTTTACGCGCCAGAATCGAGATATCTTGCGGGCTGATGGCCGAAGTAATGTCATTACGGCGCGCAAACTGAATCAGGTTACGGTAACTGAGCATGAGTGCATCGAGCAGTGCATGGTGTACCACTTTCACCTGTTCCACTTTCCAATGGCGACGGTTATCCAGCTCAGCAATCAAGTCTGCACCCCATTGCCACTCACTGGTTAGTTCACGCAAAGCTTCGCGACGCCAAGGCATCGATCCAATCCCCGGATCACGAGACAGCTTTTCATGGGTTTTGAGATAGAAACAGCGACGCACCAGCTCTAAGCGAGTCGTGTCACCAATGCGTTCTAAATAACGGGTCACTTTTTCAAGCATGAGATAGTAAGAATCCATCCCATACAAATCTGGCTCATCAGCAAAAAAACGGCGTTTACTATCAATACTCAATAGTTGAGTGTGTGGGTACTCCCACGAATAGGCTTCGAGCAGGATCGCTTTTAGTACCGACTTATAAGGTGAGTCGATGCTCTTATACAGCTGCCACAAGTTCGCACCGAAGTATTCTTCAGCAGGAATGCGGTTTAACTTACCAAAATCGATCCATTCATTGCAGTTCAAATAATCCTTTGAACAAAGCTCGTGAACATATTCGTCGTAGCACTCTTCCATCTCTGGCGGCACGATCTGCCACAGCAAGCGTTTGCCGGCCAAACGCACCGCTGAGCGATAAAACTCATCCAACAGCAGTAGATGTTGCGATGAACCACAGTTCTCACCGCTTAACGCTTCCGAATGATTATGACGGAAACGCTCTTCGTTCATGATGAAGAAGTTGGCTTCCACGCCCTGACTTTTTGCCCAATCGGTGATCAGCAGACATTTATTGGAAAGATTCTCACGCGCTTCACAACTCATGGAGGC
>JBOFIW010000263.1:0-4561 GCA_051650365.1 Vibrio sp.
TACGCCTTGAGTGAAAAAAGCGTTGCCTTGGCAACGCTTTTTTAAATCATTACTTCGCAAAGTTAATGATTGGGAAACACTTAAAGAAACCGTTGTCAGCACAGTTGATCAAACCAATCTGCACACCTTCGATTTTTGCTGTTTTGTTAAATATGCCAAACTGCACGGTCGAAGCCTTCGAGAAGTTAGCCGCACCTAGGTCAACCAAGGTGTTACCTTCTGAATAGTTCACAAAGCTCAAGTTCGCGCCTTTCACGTCATGAGTCAGGTTCACAAACCCTAAGTTCGCACCGTAAGTATTACCCGTGTTCCAGTTCAAAAGACCCAGAGATGCACCCGTCATCTCTTGGTTCACTTTGCTTGCACCGAAGAATAAGCCAAAGTTCACCCCTGTGGTTTTGTTCGTTTCAGACAGACCAAGGATTGAGAAATCAACCCCTTTTACTTCATCCACTTTACCGTGCAGAGCAGACAAACGCAGACCCGCGACTTGGTTAGCATCTGGCGTGTTGAAGTTGTCGATAGAAGAAAACATAACTGGGGTTGAAGCCAGTGCTGCTGGGGCAGCCATTGCTGCAGTAAGAGCCATTAAAGCAAACGGCTTATTCATAAGAGTAATCTCCAATTCAAGATTGTTGGGAAAAACTAGGCAACATTATCCATATACTTTCCATGCTGATGTAAATTCATTGTCATTTAATGCGTAACTAATCGCCAAAATACAAATTTCATCAGCAATATGGTTAATAATCACAACGTTAAAAAGTACACATGCACAGCATAGTGCAAGATGGAATAAAAAACCGGAGACTTAGCTCCGGTTTTTCAACATTAGGGGATAATTACATCATACCGCCCATGCCACCCATGCCCATGTCTGGCATTGCTGGTGCATCTTTCTTAGGCAGCTCAGTGATCATCGCTTCAGTGGTGATCATCAGACCCGCAACAGACGCTGCGAATTGCAGAGCAGAACGGGTCACTTTAGTTGGATCCAAAATACCCATTTCGATCATATCACCGTAAACGCCCGTTGCCGCGTTGTAACCGTAGTTACCTTCGCCCGCACGTACGTTGTTGGCAACCACTGACTCTTCGTCACCTGCGTTTTTCACGATTTGGCGCAGTGGTGCTTCCATTGCACGTAGTGCAACACGGATTCCCACATTTTGCTCTTCGTTGTCGCCTTCTAGAGAAGATAGCTTAGATGCAGCACGGATCAGGGCTACGCCACCACCGGCTACCACACCTTCTTCTACCGCTGCGCGAGTCGCGTGCAGAGCATCTTCTACACGGTCTTTCTTCTCTTTCATTTCAACTTCAGTTGCAGCACCTACTTTGATTACTGCAACACCACCGGCCAGTTTAGCCACACGCTCTTGCAGTTTCTCTTTATCGTAGTCAGACGTTGCTTCTTCGATTTGTTGACGGATCTGTGCAACACGACCTTGGATCGCCGCTTGGTCACCCGCACCATCAATGATGGTTGAGTTTTCTTTGGTGATAGAAACGCGCTTCGCTTGACCTAGGTCTTCCAGAGTCGCTTTTTCCAGCTCCAGACCAATCTCTTCAGAAATCACAACACCGCCAGTCAGGATCGCGATATCTTGCAGCATTGCTTTACGACGATCGCCAAAGCCAGGGGCTTTAACCGCTGCAACTTTCACGATGCCACGCATGTTATTGACAACCAGAGTCGCTAGCGCTTCGCCTTCCACATCTTCAGCCACGATCAGCAGTGGACGAGAGGCTTTTGCAACCCCTTCCAGTACTGGCAGCAGTTCGCGGATGTTAGAGATTTTTTTATCAACCAGCAGGATGAATGGGTTATCCAGCTCTACACTGCCTGATTCTTGGTTGTTGATGAAGTATGGAGACAAGTAGCCACGGTCAAACTGCATACCTTCTACCACATCCAGCTCGTCTTGCAGCGCTTGGCCTTCTTCAACTGTGATCACGCCGTCGCGGCCGACTTTTTCCATTGCTTCCGCAATGATGTTGCCCACGCTAGAGTCTGAGTTAGCAGAGATAGTACCTACTTGAGCAATCGCTTTAGTATCAGCACAAGTCACTGACAATGCTTTCAACTCTTCTACCGCAGCGATAACCGCTTTGTCGATACCGCGCTTCAGATCCATAGGATTCATGCCTGCCGCTACCGCTTTTAGGCCTTCGTTCACAATCGCTTGAGCCAGAACGGTTGCTGTGGTTGTACCGTCACCCGCCGCGTCGTTGGCTTGAGAAGCGACTTCTTTCACCATTTGTGCGCCCATGTTCTGGAATTTGTCTTCCAGTTCAATTTCACGCGCAACCGATACACCATCTTTAGTGATGGTTGGTGCACCGAAAGATTTGTCGAGAACCACGTTACGGCCTTTAGGGCCTAAGGTTACTTTTACCGCATCGGCCAGAATGTTTACGCCTTCCAGCATTTTTACACGAGCATCATTACCAAAACGTACGTCTTTAGCAGCCATTTTTCATTTCCTTTCTAAATTCAGTTATTGATTTCGTTGGGATTCAGAATCAATTATTCAACGATTGCCAAAATGTCATGTTCAGCCAAGATCAGCACTTCTTTGCCATCGATCTTTTCTGTTTTTGTGCCGTAGCTTTCTGCGAAGATCACGGTGTCGCCTACTTTCACGTCCAGAGGTTGAACTGAACCGTTCTCCAGAATGCGGCCTTTACCAACAGCCAACACTTTACCGCGCGTTGATTTTTCCGCCGCAGAACCAGTTAGAACAATTCCACCAGCAGATTTTGATTCAACTTCTTGGCGTTCAACGATCACTCGGTCATGTAATGGACGAATATTCATCGGTCGTCTCTCCTGATTTAATTTTCCGTATGGTTGATAAAACGCTGATCATCAGCATGTGTCACTTATGTGGGGGAAGTTGTGCCATATCCCAAGGGGGAAAGCGTAAAAAAACGTGATTAAATTAACATTTTCAAACACCAACCTCTTATTCTTCTTTGGCAAGTGAGCGGCGGCGATTATCGATATAGTAAATGGTTTGCTTTATTAAATTCGCGTTCCATAATAACGGCAGAAAAGAGATGCGCTGACACTCAACACAAATCAGCGCCCCAACCTTTTAAGAGCAAGGATAACCAGAGACGATGAAAACGGTTGACCGCATTCTTCACACCATTAAGCGTGAAGGCTCCGTAACCGCCAAACAACTTGCTGAAGACATAGGCATTACCACTATGGGTGCACGTCAGCATTTGCAAAGTTTGGAGGATGACGGAGTCCTCTCCTTTTATGATGTGAAAGTGAAAGTCGGCCGCCCCACTCGTCACTGGTCTTTGACAGCCAAGGGACACAACCAGTTTGCGGATCGCCATAGTGAATTGACGATTCAGGTGATTGATGCGGTTGAGCATATTTTTGGTCAAGAAGGGCTGGCGAAAGTCGCCGCCGAGCGCGAAGCACAAACACTGCATAACTACCAAAATGCATTGCAAGCTTGCCATTCACTAGAAGCTAAGTTGCTTAAATTGGTTCAATTACGCGAACAAGAAGGCTACATGGCTGAGCTTGAACAAACCGATGCCGGGTTTTTGTTGGTGGAAAATCACTGCCCTATCTGTAAAGCCGCCACTCGTTGCCCTAACTTGTGCCAGTCCGAATTAACTATTTTCCAGACATTACTTGGAGATAGCTACCAAGTACAGCGTTTAGAGCACATTGTCACAGGAGAACGTCGTTGTGCTTATCTCATCTGTGCAGCATAAATAGCGTCTTATTTGTAAGAAGAGCGACTTTCGTTCCGCACAACTCATTTGTAATCGCTTATGCTTGAACTGTTGATAAAGTAATCAATTTGACCATCTGCGAGGTGAGAGCGATGACAACTCCTCCAACTGACCCTAATTACACTCAAGCACTTCCACCATTCGATGAGTTGGTTGAATTAGCTAAGCATAACCCTGAAGCCTTCACTCAGTTCAAAAAAGAGATGTGTGAAGAGATGATTTTGTCCGCATCACACACTATGCAGCAAAGATTGTGGGCTCAACAGAGCCACATTGACCGTGTAGTCAGCCGTTGCAAAAATCCTGTACATACCAACGTGATTCTGATGCGAGAACTAAGCCAACAGATGGCCAAGTTTAGAGATGCTTTAAGTGGGGACGTCCACCAAGATCAAGCCGCGCAAGTGCTTCCGTTTCGCTCAAAATCACCAGAGGATGATACTTGGCGATGAGCATTGCCTAAGCTGGATTTGCAATGATTCAGGGGGATGCTCCTGAATCATCGCTTGAAACAAAATGGCATAAGCTCTTTATTTCATTACTTTCTGCTTTAGTACCGAACCGAAACGATTATCACCCTGTGTACCAGCTAAAAAACCACACTCGACTAAAATCCACGCCCCACACAACAGAGCCATAAACGAAACCACTGTTTCCACCATACCTGGTTGGGTATTCACCGCCAATTCTCCCGCAGGGATGGTCATCCGTCCAATCACCAAAGGCACGTTAAGTAGCAACCACCAGCTGGATTTGTCACGATCATGCCAGCGTTTGGCAGTGATGGCTAAGTCTG
>JBOFIW010000264.1:0-3063 GCA_051650365.1 Vibrio sp.
TCAAGCGATTGAAATGACCATCGGTCACGGTGCTTTCAATCTGCTTGGGCGACGCGCGATTGGGTGTGAGCTGCGCGATAATCGGTATACCCATGCCATTGTGCTACCTAATTCAGCTAAATCAGCCTTGATCCCTTGGTTTGCTAACATTCCAAAACGTACCGGCTGGAAAGGTGAATTTCGTTATGGTCTGCTCAATGATTTGCGTCCAGATAAGCGTGTTTTCCAATATATGGTGGAAAGGTATGTTGCCTTGGCTCACCCGAAAGCCACGATGCTTGCAGATGTTTCGTTAGCACATTGTCCAAGGCCTAAACTCGCCATCGACGCTATCGCACAACAAGCTGCTCGACAGCGGCTCGGTTTAGTCTCATCGCGTCCCGTCATTGGACTCTGTCCTGGTGCAGAATTTGGCCCCGCGAAACGCTGGCCTGATCATTACTACGCTGAAGTCGCTCGTTATGCTATTGAGCAAGGTTTTCAAGTATGGCTTTTTGGCTCAGCAAAAGATCACTCCGTTACCACCCAAATTCAACAGGCTTTAAGTGAAGAACAGCGGGAATACTGCGCCAATCTCGCCGGAGAAACCTCCCTCATCGAAGCCGTTGATCTGCTTGCAGCTTGCCATACTGTGGTCAGTAACGATTCTGGTTTAATGCACGTTTCAGCCGCTGTTGGTTGTAACATTGTGGCAATTTATGGTTCAAGCTCTCCCAAATATACGCCACCACTGACGGATAAACTGGCAGTCGTACATACAGAGATCGAATGTCGTCCGTGCTTTAAACGAGTTTGTCCGTTAGAACATTTAAATTGCTTAAATCAACTCAAACCTGCACAAGTCATTAAAGCTTTAGATAAATTTATTGGAAAAGATTCATGAAACACCTCTGGTTTGAAAAAGGTGCTTATGCTTCGAAAGCGGCACGCCAATACTTAAATGACCATTTTAACCCTCTGGCAGTTAAGAAAATCGCTGTCATTCGTCA
This sequence comes from Vibrio sp., assembly GCA_051650365.1. GTDB lineage: Bacteria > Pseudomonadota > Gammaproteobacteria > Enterobacterales > Vibrionaceae > Vibrio. Next base: position 990 of record JBOFIW010000264.1, read on the forward strand.
TGCAGCGCTTGGCGACCAAGTCATTGTGCGCCCCTTTTTAGTTGAGGCAAGAAAGTTCTTTCCTAATGCCGAAATCACCTTGGTCACCGTGTCAAACTACCTCTATGGAACCCCCTCTGAGTTAGCGGACAAAACAGTAATAATGAAAAGCCGCGATGATTCAAAACAGCTGTCACTCAAACAAAAATGGCAAGAGTATAACCAACTGGAAGCACAAGATATTATCTTTGATGTGGCTGGTACGAATCGCTCTTACTGGATGACATTACTGACTAAAGCGAAACTCAAAGTGGGCTTTCCTTACAAACCCTTTTTATGTGGTGCTTTGTATAACTTGGCAGTTTTTCGCTCTGATTTTCAACCGGAAGTGGAATGTATGCTCGATATGCTGAAAATCCTTGGCCACAACCCAAGTTATCCGCTTGATTTTGCTTACCCTGACAATAGGCAGATCTGCGATCATGCCGCTCCGTATATCATCTATTTCAGTGGTGCCTCCCAACTGCGCAAAATTTTAACTAAGCCTGAGATGCGGGCAGTGATTGAGCAAACCATTCAACAACAGCCGAATGTGAAACATGTCTTTCTAGAAGGAAAGAATGAGTTTGAAAAAGGTGAGTATCTACAAGACCTAGCCGACAATGGCTCGTTAACGATTCAACCATGTTTGCCTCTTGATGACTTAGTCACCTTCATTGCGAAAGCGACTCTGGTGATTGCTCCCGATACGGGCATCCGAAACGTGGCAATATCAACTCACACACCAACGGTGGGAATTTTTTATGCTACGGTTCCCTTTCGTTATACCCCCCTCTATGAAGCGCATACTATCGTGATGAATGCGAATGGTGAAAAACCGTCTACTGAGCAAATTACCTCAGCGATTGATGCAACATTAAAAATGCGCTTGGCTGCAGCCAAAAACACACAGGAACAATAAATATGAGCAAAGTAACCGTATTGATCGCCAACCGACTGATTCGTCTAACTGGCAACCTATTTAAAATGCTCTCTTACCCATTTCATTGGGTGTTTCCAAAGCTGCGTTTTACGATTCCCGCTTACTCACCAGCTAAGCTAAAAATGCGCGCCAATGCCACCATTCCACGCACTATTTGGCAAACCAACTTTACCGATCAAGCCTCACTACCGGTTTACCTTAACTATCTGTTTAACCGCCTAATGTCGCTCAACTGTGACTATCGCTATGTGAGTACCGAAGCGCGTGGTGAGTTCTTAAAAGAACATGCCTCACCGGAAGTTTATGACGCTTATTCACGCCTCACTAATGGTGCAGCCCAAGCAGACTTATGGCGTTTAGTGGTACTCAATACCTATGGTGGTGTGTATATGGATATTGATGCCACACTGGTATGGTCGCTCGATAAGCTGCTTGGCGACTCACAAGAGCTATATATTCGCATTAAAAATAATACCGAAATCACCAACTACTTCATTGCCACAGCGCCAAACAATCCTGATCTACAGGCGACTATTGAACAGGTGGTTTATAACGTGAATCACTACGAGCCTTCCATGGGGGTATATCATTCCACTGGGCCGACGGTTCTCAATAACATCTTGTCGGCTAAAGCGGTGATTCACACCCAAGATCGTAAATACGTATGTATTCAGGGCACCTTTACCAATGAACACTTCCAGTACATTGATAAACCTCGCGGTAAATGGACACACATCAATCCCGAAGATCTCGTGAAAAAATAATGCTGCTTCGTACGCTTTATACGCTTTTACTCACTTTAGCTGCACCGTTTTTACTGTATGGCCTTTATCGCCGTAAACAGGGAAAACCCAGTGTCGGAAAACGTTGGAAAGAGCATTTCGGCATTACCCCACCACTAAAAACCGCAGCTCCACCGATTTGGATCCATGCCGCGTCGGTGGGTGAAACCTTGGCGGTAACGCCCTTGATCAAACAAATTAAGCAACGCTCACCAAATACACCAATTCTACTGACTACCACCACCCCGACGGGTGCTGAACAAGCGGAAAAGTTGGCAGATTGGGTTGAGCATCGCTATACCCCGATTGATTTTTCCTTTGCGGTAAGAGG
>JBOFIW010000265.1:0-8612 GCA_051650365.1 Vibrio sp.
TTAGAGCGTGCAGGGATCACGTGTAACAAAAATGGCATCCCATTTGACGAAGAGAAGCCTATGATTACATCGGGCATTCGTTTAGGTACGCCTGCCGGAACCAGCCGTGGTTTCGGCCGTGAAGAATTCAAACTCATCGGTGAGTGGATTGGGGATGTTCTGGATGGTTTGGTGGCCAGCCCAGAAGGCAACCCAGAAGCTGAGCAACAAGTGCGTAAACAAGTTAAAGCACTGTGCCAACGCTTCCCGCTCTACCAATAGCTTTTTATCAGTACGATATTTTTTGGAGAATACGCAATGGACAAGACACTGAAGTTCACAGAAAGCCATGAATGGGTTCGCGACAACGGTGACGGTACAGTAACCATCGGCATCTCTGAGCACGCCCAAGAAATGCTCGGTGACGTAGTGTTTGTAGAGTTACCTGAAATCGATGCCGAAATTGACGCTGGTGACAATTTTTCACTGGTTGAGTCGGTGAAAGCCGCTTCTGACATCTACGCCCCAGTGACTGGCGTAGTGATTGAAGTCAACGAAGAACTACAAAACAGCCCAGAGCTGATTAATAAAGAGCCTTACGATGGTGGTTGGATCGTCAAAATGAAAATGTCCGATCCAGATGAACTCAAAGATCTAAAAGACGCGGAAGAGTACCTAGCTTCAATCGAAGAAGACTAAGCGCCACATGCATGAGAAAGCTGCCCTACGGGGCGGCTTTTTTTCAAAGTCACTCACCTCAAATGAGTGATGTTTGATCGCCAAGTGAGTGGTGATTCCACCAAGGTTGTTCGCATGCTCACATGGAAAGAAGGTAAAGGACAATGACAGAATTACTTCACAGCCTAAGCACACAAAATGAGTTCGTTGCACGCCACAACGGACCAGATAAACAAGAGCAAGCCACCATGCTTAAAACGGTGAATGCGGAAAGTTTGGATGCGCTGATCGCCCAAACCGTTCCTGCACAAATCCGTTTAGAAGCGCCAATGCAGCTCGCGCCAGCTCAAAGTGAAGCTGACATGCTAGCGACCCTCCAATCGTTCGCGAAGCTTAACCAGATTAAACGTACTTTCATCGGTCAAGGTTACTACAACACCTTCACGCCCAACGTCATTTTACGTAACGTAATGGAAAACCCGGGTTGGTACACCGCTTACACCCCTTACCAGCCAGAAATCTCGCAAGGCCGTCTTGAATCTCTGCTCAACTATCAGCAAATGGTGATGGATTTAAACGCGATGGAAATTGCGAATGCGTCACTACTAGATGAAGCAACAGCAGCGGCGGAAGCGATGGCACTGTGTCAACGCGCAGGCAAGAGCAAAAGCAACCTGTTCTTTGTTGCCGATGACGTGCATCCACAAACCATTGAAGTGGTAAAAACTCGCGCCGCATTCCTTGGCTTTGAGGTGAAAGTCGATTCGATTGACAACATCACTCAACAAGAAGCTTTTGGTGCACTGCTGCAATACCCAGGTACAACTGGTGAAGTGCGCGATCTAACTGACATCATCGCCAAAGCACAGGCCAACAAAACCTTAGTCACCGTGGCGACCGATTTGCTCGCCAGCGTGCTGCTCAAACCCGCGGGTGAAATGGGCGCAGATGTAGTGATTGGTTCGGCACAGCGCTTTGGTGTACCTATGGGTTACGGCGGTCCACACGCGGCTTTCATGGCAACACGTGATGCGCACAAACGCACGATGCCGGGACGAGTGATCGGTGTTTCGATTGATGCGAAAGGCAACCAAGCCTTGCGTATGGCAATGCAAACCCGTGAGCAGCACATTCGCCGCGAAAAAGCGACCTCAAACATCTGTACCGCACAAGCACTGCTGGCCAACATGGCCGCGTTTTATGCGGTGTACCATGGTCCACAAGGTCTGCGCACTATTGCGCGCCGCACTCACCACCTCACAGCGATTCTTGCTGCTGGCTTAACCAAAGCGGGTTACGAACTAGCGCATCAGCATTTCTTTGATACGCTGGCGATCAATGCGGGCGCAAAAACCGATGCTCTGTACCAAGCCGCGCAACAAGCAGACATCAACCTGCGTAAGCTACCTAATCAGCTTGGCGTGAGCTTTGATGAAACCACGACAGTGGCAGACGTTGAAGCGCTATTTGCCATCTTTGGTATTAAAGAAGATGTACATGCGCTTTCAAACCGCATTGCTGCCAATGAACTCGCCGCAATTCCAGAAAGTTGCCGTCGCCAAAGCACGTTTTTGACTCACCCTGTGTTTAACACGCACCACAGTGAGACTCAGATGCTGCGTTATATGAAGCATCTAGAAAACAAAGATTTTTCTCTGACTCACGGCATGATCCCACTGGGCAGTTGCACCATGAAGCTCAACGCCACTGCGGAGATGATCCCTGTCACTTGGCCTGAATTTGGCGCACTGCATCCGTTTGTACCGAAAGCACAAGCGGCGGGCTATGCTGCATTGGCTGAAGACCTGAAACAAAAGCTGTGTGAGATCACAGGTTACGACGCATTCTCACTGCAACCCAACTCTGGAGCTTCCGGTGAATATGCAGGTTTGATTGCGATTCAGCGGTATCACCAAAGCCGTGGCGAAGGCCACCGCAATGTTTGCCTCATTCCAAGCTCAGCACACGGCACCAACCCAGCCACCGCGGCTATGGTGTCGATGAAAGTCGTCGTGGTGAAATGCGATGAAAACGGCAACATTGATATGATTGACCTTGCAGACAAGATTGAAAAGCACAAAGACAATCTTTCCAGCATCATGATCACCTACCCTTCAACGCATGGTGTGTATGAACAGCAAGTGCGCGAAGTGTGTGAAAGGGTGCATGCGGCAGGTGGCCAAGTTTACCTTGATGGCGCGAACATGAATGCGCAAGTGGGCTTGACCTCGCCGGGCTTTATTGGCTCAGATGTATCACACCTGAACTTACACAAAACTTTCTGTATTCCACACGGCGGCGGTGGCCCAGGCATGGGACCTATCGGTGTGAAATCGCACCTCGCGCCTTTCCTGCCGGGACATATTGAAGGTGGCGTAGAAGGTTCTGATTTCGCGGTTTCCGCGGCCGACCTCGGCAGTGCATCCATTCTGCCAATATCTTGGGCCTACATTGCAATGATGGGTGCAGAAGGTTTGACTGAAGCCACCAAGCTAGCGATTTTGAACGCCAACTATGTGATGGAGCGTCTGCGTCCACACTACCCGATTCTTTACCGTGGTGCGAATGGTCGAGTGGCACATGAGTGTATTATTGATATTCGTCCTCTGAAAGAAGAAACAGGGATCAGCGAAGAAGATATTGCGAAGCGCTTGATGGATTACGGCTTCCACGCGCCAACTATGTCATTCCCAGTCGCGGGCACTTTAATGGTTGAACCGACTGAATCGGAAGATTTGGCGGAGCTGGATCGCTTCTGTGATGCATTGATTGCGATTCGTTGTGAGATCGACAAAGTGAAAAATGGCGAATGGCCATTGGAAAGCAACCCTCTGGTGCATGCTCCACATACCCAAGCGGATCTGCGCGAAGAGAATTGGGATCGTCCATACTCACGTGAAATTGCCTGCTTCCCATCGGCACACACCAAAGCCAGCAAATACTGGCCAACGGTGAACCGTGTCGATAACGTGTACGGCGACCGTAACCTCGTCTGTTCATGCCCAAGCATTGACAGTTATCAAGACTAATCGGTCATCTGTTTAGTAAAGGCGAGCCATAACGCTCGCCTTTTTATTTGTTCCCTCAACAAACTTTGAATCAAAGCAACTGATTTTCAGTAATGAAATTGGCCAGTTGATTAGCAATGGCTTGATGCTCTGTTGCCGTCGGATGCCATAAACAACCTTCAAAAGGAGAGACAAAATTCATGCTGTACACCCCTTTCTGCCCGGCTTGGTTTAACAATGCAATTGCCTCAGCGGTGGCTGAGTTCAATTGGTAATAGGGATAATCAGGTCTTGGCATAATCACGATTTTGCTTGTGCCGTAACGATAGCGAAGTGCAGTCACGACATCGACCATTTTATTCACCCACGCGTTTTTTACTTCTTCCACCGTTGCCCACGGTTCATGAGGTTGAGGAGGTGTACTGAAATCGTTAGTGCCTACTTCAATCACAATCAGATTCGGATGTTTATCTTCAAAATCCGCAGACAATCCGTAAATAGCAGCTGGTTTATCAAGATAATTTGCAAGGGTATGGTAAGACTGGTTGCCATTCCAGTTACGCACCAAGCCTAACCCAGAAAAGGAAATTTGCGTCATGCTCGCTTGTAATGCTTGGCTAGTTTGTTTAGGGAAAGCCAATCGAGCATTGGAAGTTGCCACAATTTCCTCATTGGTACAGTCACGTTTATCTGATTCACTGGCAAATCCCGCACTGATTGAGTCGCCGATGAATAAAATATGCGGTTCACTTCTCCAGTCACCTTCAAGATAGCCTTGATAGTTAAAGGAAATGAACTGGCTGAATTCTGCGTAATTTTCTGTGCGTTTGACCAACTCAATAACCACTGGATTGGGCTGTGCCTGTTGATAAAGCAGAAACGTTTGGGGAGTATTCCCTACATTCGTCACTATGGTTTGGTGTAGCAGCCCGTCCACCAACACATCAAATCGGTCCCCCTTACCAAGTAAAGAAACGGAGAGTTCAGTACCCACTAAACGCGTTTTAACACTGCTGCCAGGCCAGTTCATTTTTACCGTTCCAGCTGCGTAATCATTGATATGCCGCCCTTCATACTGCAATGCGTAATGGGTTGCAGGAACCGTATCGGCCATACTCGTGGCACTTACCAGCAGTGCACCAAGACAACTAAGTCGCTTAAGCATAAATCTTCCTTTATTGTGTTTTGTCTACAGAGGCTCGCCTAGTAGCCCTATTAGGCAGGCGATTTTGGTCGTTGAACAAGCTTGTTCAACACCACATCAATAAAGACTGATCCTTGAAATTATGGTGGGAGTGAAATGAGAAATTTTGGTCAGATTTCACACGAAACCAATCTGCACAGACAACTCAATTGCACTATTGTCTGCTCCACATCGTCTATATGTGTAACGTCATAAAAATACAGCCAAACCGACATCAATCTTTCAAAAAGTCGAATTAAATTGGTTAATGTGCCCATGCGTAAATAAGTACGCATGTTTTTACGCACTCTCGTCCTATTTTTACTCTCAATGATCCAGTTAGCGCCCACTATGGGCGCGTTTTTTTAAAAGACAGATACGCTGCTTCGCCTAAACGACTTAAGATTGACTGGTACTCAAATAAAAACGCATTACAATGTCGCTTCTTGTTGACCTCAAAAAGAGTAATTTCATGGTTCGCGACTATACCTACCAATGCATTTGTGCGATGGATAAGGAAGATCTAACCGAATACAGTTTACGCATTCTGCACCGCTTGATCAGCGAAGACATTCTACGTGAGCTATACCGTTTTGATGATGAAGAGTTTGAAGGTGAAGAAAAAGCACAGATGGCGCATATTGATGCGATGGTAAAAATGCATGCGATTGCACTTGGCCAACTTCCCTCACTATTTGAAGATTCAGATCAAGCAACACAAAACTCTCAACGTATGATTCGTCTCTTGATGTGGCATTTTTATGCGATTGCCTTCCACTTAGAACAAACCGTGGATTTAGAAATCCATTGCGCTGAAGTGGAAAAATTAATCGCTGCAAACCCTGAGAACGCACTCGCGTGGTCTACTCAATTAACTGAACTGCTCTATCGCTACTCTGAACTGTAAAGTATTTGCTGATCAGCAAAGGGCTCTACTTAGACGTAAAGCCCCTCTGCTCATCCATAAATGGTCAGCAAATTTATTTGGCAAGGTGGGTATATTCAATAATGACCTGATTGCCTTCCACATAGACGCGTTTAATATCACCATCCACTGTGATCCGGTTTTGCAAATGCACCAATTTTTCACCTGAGCGAGTTTTGCGTTTCAACGTAGGCAAAACATTATGCGGCTCAACATGCAGATGCTGGCAAAAACGACTAACAAAAGACATGGAGAGTGGTGCATCACCTCTGAGTAGATCAGAGAATTCAACCTGACTGACACCAAGACGCTTCGTCATCTCCATCTGAGTCATATGCATTTTGGCTTTTTTCGTCATCCAGACATCATACAATGCCTTACGGTCTTCTTGGTTTAGTTCCATTCAAGCCTTCCCCCCTCACCCAGTGTTGTGAATGGCCGATACCATGCCAGAATTTTTCAGGATACGTGTCAATCTGGTGTGAGTTTGCGATGTGAGTTGATGCACTCACCACAAACTGAGAGCTATCTCCCAATTTATAGTAAGTGTTTTATTTATAGAAACGGAGTGGCACTTAAAACCAACCCGAAAATAGCAGCTTGAACCAGTCAATCAAACGTTTGAAAACACTTCCTTGTTCAACCGATTCTTGAGCAACTAACTGAGCCTCTCCGACTTGTTCATCGTCGATGTAATATTGAATTGTACCGACTGGCTCACCTTGGCTGATAGGCGCTTCCAATGTTCTACTGAGTTGAATTACCGCATTGAGCTTTTTGACATCGCTACGTGGTAAGGTGAGGTAAACCGTATCAGCGCTACCTAAAGCCACTTCATTTTTATTACCATACCAGATCCGCTGATTTTGGATCACTTGCTCTTTTTGATGTGGGCTGACAGTTTCAAAGAAACGAAAACCATAGCTCAGGAGTTGTTTGCTTTCAGCTTCACGTATTTTGACACTTTTAGAGCCCATGACCACTGAAATTAAGCGCATTTCTCCGCTCGTAGCAGAGCTTGCCAAGCTGTAACCAGCCCCACTGGTGTAGCCCGTTTTCATTCCATCAACGTTCATACTGCGATCACGCAGTAACCCATTACGGTTATGTTGTGTAATGCCGTTATAGGTGAACGAAAGCTCACTATAGAGTGGGTAGATATCCGGTAAATCACGGATAATGGCCTGCCCTAAAAGCGCAATATCATAAGGTGTGCTGTACAAATTCGGGTTATCCAGCCCATGTGGGTTAGCAAATGAACTATTGTTCATACCCAATTGCTGAGCCCAAGAATTCATTAGGCTCACAAAAGCACTTTCAGAACCTGCAACATGTTCGGCAATCGCCACACTCGCATCATTGCCCGATTGCACAATCAAGCCACGATAGAGATCCATCAAATTGACGTAACTGCCGACTTCAATGAACATCTTCGATGAGTCGGGGAATTTCTTCGCCCATGCATTGTTGCTGATCCGCACTTGATCTTGTGCATGGATATTACCACGCTTCATTTCTTGCCCTGCAACATATGCTGTCATTAATTTGGTTAAACTGGCAGGGTTCAATTTTTGGTGAGCGTTATGTTCGACCAGAACTTTACCGGTATGAAAATCAATTAATACGTATCCATTCGCAGCCAACTGTGGAGCTTCTGGAATAACGGTCAATGCAGAAAAACCCAACGTCGGCACAAAGGCCATACAAGCGATTGAAAGCTTAACGAGAAACTTGGTGTTGGTCATAACATATCCCCCTATAAACACTAAGCAAGCAGTATAACCAACTCAAAATTTAGCACAGCATCCCTTTACCAACTCTTACAGTTACCGCTTCTGGCTTACATTGTGTTACATACCCCATCATTTAAATGCGGCTAATTTCACCAATAAACATATCAAGATGGTGGCGTGTGGTATGCGGGTTCATCAATACCACTTTCTCTCCCGGCAAATGTAAGCATTGTCCATTGCGGTCATAATGAGTACGGCTCAATGATTCAACCCAGCTACTGTTTAAGGTTTGCCCTTTGCGCCCTAAAAAATGGCTACGATGATACAGAGTATGGGTAACAAGTTTTTCGATATAGTCAGGATGCTGACTCAAATCCATCTCTAGCTCAAAAGCAGCACATGCAGATTTGGCACTGGGTGGGTAGAGGCGAAAAGCCACGCTGGGGCCTCGATTTTGCTCAGCAATCAATTTGCAATGTGTCAAATTGGCCAACTGTGCACGCAAATAGTTGGCGTTTTGTAAGCTGTGTGCCAAGAGAATTTGATAGCCTTCGATCCCCATCATTTGCAAAGCGGAATAAGCAGAGAAAACCCCGACCGCGCTGCGTGAACATTCAATTGTGGCTTGTAGATGTGTTTCTTGTTGTCGCGCCGTTTCAAAATAAGAGTAGTAACTCGGATCCGATTTGAGCACTTGTAAATCGTGGCTATTTTTTATCATTACTAAGCTAGAGGTATAAGGCACATAACCCCATTTTTGAAAATCTACAGTGAATGAGTCTGACCATTGCAGCGCTCGAATTTTAGGAAGCCACTCTGTTATCGCAGCTAGCGTTGCAGAGTTAATCGCTAATGGGTTACTTTTCAGGTCATAACTGGAAAAAAAGAGTAAGCTCCATCCCACTGCCGCATCAACATGAATATGGGGCTTGCGACTGATACCGTACTGGTGGCAAAGCGATTCCCTAATATCATAAACCGCTTTAACATCATCCAAAGCAAAAGTGTCTGTAGTACCGAATGTCAGCATAATTGTGGGTACCAATTGCTGCTGTTCAAAGCAACGACTGAGCTGACGATGCAGATCATTCAGATCGAGTTCATTA
>JBOFIW010000266.1:0-3885 GCA_051650365.1 Vibrio sp.
CCTCTAACCCATTTGTGCGTACTTTGCCTTATTTCCCGATTGATGGTCGTGACTTAAACCCTCTGCTGCAAGACCCAGGGCTGATCATTCACCCGCCAATGCTGTACATGGGTTATGTAGGCTTCTCTGTTGCGTTTTCATTTGCAATTGCGTCTTTGATGACAGGCCGGTTGGATACCGCATGGGCTCGCTGGTCGCGTCCTTGGACAATCGCTGCGTGGCTATTTTTAACACTGGGCATCGTGTTGGGTTCTTGGTGGGCATACTACGAACTTGGCTGGGGCGGCTGGTGGTTCTGGGATCCAGTAGAAAACGCCTCTTTCATGCCTTGGCTTGCAGGCACCGCGCTGATGCACTCATTAGCAGTGACTGAGAAACGCGGCACCTTCAAAGCTTGGACCGTGTTGCTCGCGATTTCTGCTTTCTCGCTGAGCTTATTAGGCACTTTCTTGGTGCGTTCAGGCATTCTGGTTTCTGTGCATGCATTTGCGTCCGACCCTGCTCGCGGTATGTTCATTCTCGGTTTCTTGATTGCAGTGATTGGCGGTTCATTACTGCTATTTGCGATTAAAGGGGCTTCAGTACGCGTACGTGGCAACTTTGACCTAGTATCGCGTGAAAATAGCTTGTTGGCTAACAACGTGCTGCTGATGACAGCGCTAGCCGTGGTATTAATCGGTACTTTGCTCCCATTGGTGCATAAGCAGCTTGGTTTGGGTTCTGTCTCCATCGGTGCACCATTCTTCGATATGTTGTTTGCATGGCTGATGATTCCATTTGCTTTCTTGATGGGTATTGGTCCACTGATTCGTTGGAAGCGTGACCAAATCTCAACCCTGTTTAAACCTATGTTGATCACAGCGGTTGCATCCTTAGTCTTGTCAGCAGTGATGATGTGGTTAAACACTTCAACCTTTAGCCTAATGGCTTATATCGGTTGGGTTATGGCGTGGTGGATTCTGTTACTGCATGGCTATGAACTGCATACACGTGCCACCCATCGCCACACCTTTATGGTGGGGGTGAAGAAGCTGCAACGCAGTCATTGGGCAATGATGATGGGCCACGTTGGTTTAGCGGTCAGCATCATCGGTATCGCTATGGTGCAAAACTACAGCATTGAGCGTGATGTTCGTTTGGCTCCGGGTGAGAACTTCCAGCTCAATGAATACAACTTCTATTTCCAAGGCGTACGTGACAAAGATGGCCCGAATTATGACGGCTACATCGCTGACTTTGAAGTGACCAGCCAAGGTCAATATGTGAATACGCTGCATGCGGAGAAGCGTTTCTATCGCACGGCAAAATCCATGATGACCGAAGCTGCGATTGATCGCGGCATCACGCGTGACCTGTACATTGCTATGGGTGAACGTTTGGAAGATAACCGCTCTTGGGCAGTACGTATTTATTACAAACCTTATGTGCGCTGGATCTGGGCTGGTGGCCTACTCATGGCGCTGGGTGGTGTTTTGGCAATCAGCGATAAACGCTACCGTTTTAGAAAAAACGCACATCAGGAGGCTTAAGTGAATAAGAAGATTCTATTTATCCCACTCATTGCCTTTTTGTTGCTGGCTGGAGTGTTTGCAACACAATTGATGAGAAACTCGGCGGGTGATGATCCAACTAAGTTGGAATCCGTTTTGGTTGGTAAGTCAGTACCTCAGTTCCGCCTCGAAGATTTGGCGGAACCCGGCAAGCTATATGATCAGTCAATTTTTAAAGGTGAGCCTTTACTACTGAATGTGTGGGCAACATGGTGCCCAACGTGTTATGCCGAGCACCAATACTTGAATGAACTGGCTAAGCAAGGCGTAAAAATCATTGGTCTTAACTACAAGGATCAACGAGATAAAGCGACTCAGTGGCTTAATGACTTGGGCAATCCTTATTTGATCAGCTTGTTTGATGGCAATGGCATGTTGGGATTGGATCTGGGTGTTTATGGAGCGCCAGAAACGTTTTTAATCGATGCCAATGGCGTGATCCGTTATCGTCATGTTGGGGATGTGAATTCACGTAACTGGCAAGAAACGCTTGCTCCTATCTATGAAAAAATGCTGGCGGAGGCGAAACAATGAAGAAGTGGTTGTTCGCGGCTTTTGCCGCAATGCTGGTTTCACTTTCTGCATTAGCGACAATCGAAGTGTATGACTTTGATACACCTGAGCAGGAAAAGCAGTTTCAAGAGCTAGGCGCTACGTTGCGTTGTCCGAAATGTCAAAACAACACGATTGCAGATTCCAATGCAGAATTGGCGCAAGACTTGCGCCAAAAAGTGTATGAGATGACTAAAGAAGGGAAATCCAAATCGGAAATCGTGGATTACATGATTGCCCGTTACGGAAACTTTGTCACTTATAATCCACCGTTTACTTTAGGTACAGCCATTCTTTGGCTAGGCCCTATTTCGGTGTTAGTCATTGGTTTTACCGTGATTGTCCTGCGTAGCCGACGTAAAGCGCGTGGTGCAGTGAATGCTGCGGATTGGAATGAAGAACAAGAAGCGCGTTTGAAAGCATTGCTAAAAGAAGAGCAAAAGGGAGAGAAGTAATCATGTGGATGTTTTGGATCTCGACCTTATTGCTTGTTGCGATTGCGGTGGTATTCGTCATTATTCCGTTTATTCAAAAGCGTGCGAATAATGACCAAGAGCTGCGCGATGAGCTGAATAAAGCGTTTTATAAAGACCGACTCAAAGAGCTTGAAGAGGAAACGGAAGAAGGGATTGTGGTTGATCAGCAAGATTTGATTGCAGATTTAAAGCAGACTCTACTGGATGATATTCCTACTCAGCAAAAACATCAGCAAGAAAACAAGGTTTCTCTATGGATGGTTGTCGTCCCATCCGTTCTGTTGGTGGTCGGCTTGAGCTATGCCTTATACGCTAAGTTTGGTAACTATCAGCATGTACAGGCTTGGCAGCAAGTCTCGGCACAGCTACCTGAACTGTCCAAAAAACTCATGTCACCTCAAGCTGAACTCAGCGATGAAGAGATGAATGATTTGACGTTGGCGCTGCGTACTCGACTGCACTATCAAGCGGATGATGTGACGGGTTGGTTGTTATTAGGCCGAATTGGTTTAGCTAATCGTGATCTGGAAACGGCGATTGGTGCAATGAAAAAAGCCCACGCACTGGATAGTGAAGATCCTGATGTGAAATTTGGCTACGCACAAGCGCTGATATTGTCTAACGATCCCGTCGATCAACAAGAAGCAAAGGCTGTGTTGCTCAAGTTGGCTCAGCGTGGTTATGCAGACTTACGGGTTTATTCTCTACTCGCATTTGATGCCTTTGAAAGTGGCGATTTCCCTGCGGCAATTAAATACTGGAGCTTAATGCAACAGGCAATTGGTCCGCAGGATTCTCGTTATGAAATGCTCAGTCGCAGTATTGAGAGTGCTCGTAAAAAAATGGGTGAAGGCATCGCGGATGGAAAATCGGTTAAGGTGACTATTAATGTTGCGGAGCAGGTAAGAATTGATCCGAATGCAGTATTGATCGTATCTGTTCATGCCCCAGACTCTCCAATGCCAGTTGCGGCAGCACGTTATCCGATAGGTGAGTTCCCAAGAACTGTTGTATTGGATGACAATAACAGCATGATGCAAGGCTCCAAGCTTTCTAGTCTTGAGTCGTATGTCGTACGTGTACGCATTGATAACGATGGAAACGTAGCAACTAAAACCGGTGACTGGTATGCCGAAAGCCCAGCAATGAAAGCTGGTGAACCCGTTGACGTTGTATTAGATAAGCAGTATGAATAAAATCACACGCTGAAAAATAATATAACTACAAGGCCGATGTGATCATCGGCCTTTGCGCATGGAATAACGTATGGTTGGCCGTTTATTTTGGATTGCTCTATTCACAACGTT
>JBOFIW010000267.1:0-2914 GCA_051650365.1 Vibrio sp.
GCTGTTTGTGCGGTGCTAGCCTCACTACTTGGTTACTTCGGTATTCGCGGTTTATGGCGTTATTCGGTGGTACGCAGTTGGCAAAAACGCCGTACCAGTAAGATGCCGGAGAATCAGCCTTAAGGCACGGTGTAAGCACGGGGTTTGAATGAAGTTGCGAGCCGCGGCATCTGCCATTTTGCAAACCATGTTCACTTAAGATGAGAAAAAGGACCCAAGGGTCCTTTTTTGTTGAACGCGAAAAAGCGCCCTGTTTGTCTATCCGATACGATATCGCTACTTGCTGCTCAGCACTTGAGCGGGATTGAGCCGGCTCGCTCGCCGTGCTGGATACCAAGTGGCAAGTAAACTCAACGTAATCGCTGTGCCGGACACCAACAGCACATCAAACCACTGCACTTGTGAAGGCAAGAAATCAACAAAGTAGATATCTCCCGACAAGAATTGATGGCCGATCAACCGTTCTAAACCTTTAATCAACGAGGTCAAGTTAAGCGCAATGATCACCCCCAATAGGCTACCAACCACGCTGCCAAGCACACCAGAAAACACCCCTTGCCATACAAAGATGCGTTTGATTAAACCATCGGTTGCACCCATGGTGCGCAAAATCGCAATTTCACCAGCACGGTCTTTCACCGCCATCATCAAGGTTGAGACAATGTTAAAGCTTGCCACCCCAATGACGAGGATCATCACCAGATACATGATACTGCGCACCATCTGGATATCACGGTACAAGAAACCGTACTTTTGCTGCCAACTGTGCAGATAGACATAAACGTTAAGTTTATTACCAGCCTCTCGCACAATCTCCGTAGCTTGCAGCACATTGGCTACTTTTACCGATACGCCCGTCACGCCTGAGCCTAAATTAGCGTAAGCTTGTGCATCTTCAAGTGGCAGCAGTGCCAAGCTGTGATCAATTTGTCCATTCAGAGCCAATAAGCCACTGACTTTGACTCGTACCCGTTTCGGGGCCTGTACTTTTTCGCCACTGGTGGTGCTAGGAATCATGAGGGTAATGAAATCACCAAGTTGCACACCAAGTTTATCAGCAACGCCTTGTCCTAAAATCACCTGCTGTTGACCGGGGATAAAATGTTGCCATGCTTGCGGGGTAATAAATTGTGACAGGCTAGACACTGCTTGTTCACGTTGAGGGTCAACACCTCGCACCTCAATCGCTTTAAGTTGAGTGCCATGTTCCGCCAGCGCTGTCATTTTCACATAAGGGGCTGCCGCAACAATTTTCGGATGACGAGTCACTTGCGCCATGACTTCAGGCCAACGTTCAATCGGGCCCCGAACGCCTTCAAACTCTCCGTGAGGAATCACGGACAGCACCCGCGATTGCAATTCACGTTCAAAGCCATTCATGGCCGAAAGACCGATAATGATGACCGCCACCCCCACCGCAATCCCAATCGTGGAAGAAAGTGAAATAAACGACACCATCTTGTTACGTTGCTTGGCGCGACTAAAACGTCCACCAATAAACAAAGCTAGGGAGGAAAACACTTAGGCCCCCGTCACATCAGTTAGCAGACCATCTTTCATGTGCATATGACGATCCATTTTGGCCGCTAATTCACCATCATGGGTGACCACTAAAAAAGCCGTTCCCGACTCTCTATTTAACTCGCGCATCAAATCATAAATCGACAGTGCTGTATTATGGTCGAGGTTGCCTGTCGGCTCATCTGCCAAAACCAAATCAGGTTTATTCACCAACGCTCGAGCAATCGCCACACGCTGCCGCTCACCACCAGAAAGCTCCGATGGACGATGCACCAAACGGTGCCCTAGACCGACTCGCTCAAGCAGACTTTGGGCTTGTGCTTTCGCCTTCGCCACATTCATGCCACCAATCAGCAGCGGCATCGCCACATTTTCCAAAGCCGAAAAATCCGCAAGCAGATGATGAAACTGATACACAAACCCCAAGTGTTGATTACGAATTTTAGCTTGTTTATTTGAACTCAATTCATGCAATGGTTGACCAAGAAACTCCACAGTCCCTTCGCTGGCCTCATCCAGTGCACCAAGAATATGCAGCAGAGTGCTCTTTCCTGAACCAGAAGATCCGATGATCGAGACCAACTCCCCTCGCTTTAGCTCAAAGCTTACCCCTTTAAGAACCTGAGTTTGCAAATCACCTTCTTGATAGGTTTTGCAAACCTGATGACAACGTAAAAGGTTATTCATAACGTAACGCCTCAGCGGGTTGAACAGAAGATGCGCGATAGGCTGGAAACAGCGTTGCCACTAGGCTCAATACAATCGCAAGAACAATAACGAGGGCAATTTGCAGTGGCTCGATCACCACTGGCAAAGATCCACCCACAGAAAAAAGTGCCACGCCTAAAGCATCCATCAGGCTATTTAGGTTAGCGGCTAACAATACGCCAAACACACCACCCACTACAGCGCCAATCACGCCGCTGCTTGCACCTTGCACCATAAAAATGGCGAGAACTTGTTGTGACTGCATGCCTTGGGTTTTCAAAATCGCCACTTCAGCCTGTTTCTCCATCACCACCATGATCAGTGCCGAAATAATATTAAACGCCGCAACACCTACGATAAGACCGAGCATTAATCCCATCATGTTCTTTTCCATGCGTACCGCTTGAAAAAGCTCTCCCCGCTGCTCACGCCAGTCACTCCACTGCCAACCCTCGGGTAACGGCTGAGTAGCAAGATCGCTCACCACAAACGGATCATCAAAAAACAGCCGCCAACCAGAAATGGTTTGCGCGTCATAGCGCAGCAACTTAGCGGCATCACGCAGATGCGTCACCATCAGTTGACCATCCACATCCGACCCCGTATTAAAAATACCCGCGACTGTAAAGTTACGCTGACTGGGTAAGCGACCTAAAGGAGTGAACTGACTGGCTTCTGTCACCAT
>JBOFIW010000268.1:0-2137 GCA_051650365.1 Vibrio sp.
CGGCAGATTATCTGTTCAAACGAGGAGACTTGTCCTCACCACAGATGTCCATCGACTGGTATGTCGGTGCGGGTGCATGGGCTGAGTGGGAAGATGAATTTGGAGTTAGAGTCCCGATTGGTCTCGATTGGGCGGTTGCGCCTAATGTGGGTATCTATGGCCAGTTGAATCCACAAGTGAACTTTTACCGTGGGGCCGAATTGCAATTAGGTGCTGCGCTTGGAATCACCTACCGTTTCTAAAATGAAAAGGCCAGCCTGTAGCTGGCCTTTTCGCATTATGGATGTGGATTACTTATCCATTGCTTTTTTGATACAGATGGCGGCGCCACCCCATGTGATGCCAAGACCAATGATCATCATAATAATTGCACTGAGTGTCATTAGTGTGCCTCCTTGCGAGAACCTGCGTTGATGAAAACTCCAATTACCAGCAGTGCGATAATGATCGCCCAACCCAATGTTAAATCGTAACCGCCATAGCCTTCAGTGAAGAGTGTCTGCAGTTTAGTTGCCACGATAATTGCCAAGATAACTGGCGAGACGAAGCGTAGGCAAATATCAAACCAAACTCCCACACTGAAGTCAGAAATGCTGTTTACATATTTACGTGCATCAGAGATTTTTAGTAGCCAAGCCATCAGGATTAACTCCACCAAACAGCTTGCCATAATGCCAACGTTGTTGGCGAAATGATCCACTAGATCCAACAATAACAAGCCCCCATTGGTCGCAAATGCCATCGAGACTAAAACACCTGTACCTATAACAATATTTGCGGCTTTTTTACGGCTCCAACCCAGTTTGTCAATAATGGCTGAGGTGACGGCTTCCATAATCGAAATGTGCGAGCTTAAGCCTGCAACCACAAGAGCCAAGAAGAACAATGGACCTAGGATGTAAGGGATTGGAAGTAGATTAATCGCGGCGGGTAACGTAACAAACGCAAGCCCAACACCTGCTGAAACCACTTCAGTCAATGGTTTTCCTTGCTCTTGAGCCATGTAGCCCAACACAGAGAAGATCATGATACCGGCTAAGATAGAGAAGCCACAGTTGATCAATACGGTCATAAACGCATTATTGGTGATGTCTGATTTCTCTGGTAGATAGCTTGAATAAGCCAGCATAATTGCGAAGCCAATGCTCAGCGTGAAGAAAATTTGCCCGTAGGCTGCCGCCCAAACTTTCACGTCCCAAATCTTACTGAAGTCAGGTTGGAACATATAGTTCACCCCATCCAGAGCTCCGGGTAGGAAAATCATACGAGCGATGAGGATGAGCACCATAACAAACAGGATTGGCATCATGATTTTAGAAGCACGTTCAATCCCTTTTTTTACCCCACCGACAATTGCGGCATAAGTAATTATCCATGCGATCAGCATTGCAAACGCGATGTGCCACTGAATGTTACCTAAATTGGTTGGGGAATTATCACCTAGCTTTAGATATTCACTAAAGAAGAAAGCATTAGTGTCGCTGCCCCAGCTTTGAGTGAATGACATTCCAAAGTAAGAGATTGCCCAACCAATCACCGCAACATAATACACGGCGATCACGGCCGCGATACCGACTTGAAACCAACCTAGCCACTCAAATTTAGAATGGATTTTGGCAAGCGTGGTGGGCGCTGAACCACGATTTTTTTGACCCATACTGAACTCTAGGATCATGAACGGGATACCAGCTGTGACCATGGCAAAAAGGTAAGGAATAAAAAATGCCCCCCCACCATTTTCATATGCCATATAAGGGAAACGCCAGATGTTGCCAAGCCCAATAGCTGAACCTACTGCGGCTAATACGAATCCAACACGGGATCCCCACTGTTCTCGCTTCATATACAACTCCTTGTGATGTCCTAGGGTATGAAGCTTTCGTCAGCGATCGCTGAATGCAAAGATGGGAAAAGTGAAAGTCACCAGTACTTTTTCTGGTCAACCTTTGCTCTATCATCCGTGATTCTGCAAAAAGTTAGTTATATATATTGGGTGCCGAGCGAAAACCCAGGATTTAATTCTTAGTTATGCGATGTGTGTTTGCGAAAACTGAAATAATCAGCTACGCAATGATTCGAGACTACCGTTTTCTGTTGTAGGTGGCAATAGATTATATCTGTTAGTTTATTGTTAATC
>JBOFIW010000269.1:0-2464 GCA_051650365.1 Vibrio sp.
TACCCACCAAGTTATTCAGCACTTGTCCGATGCGGATTTCATCCCCTTGCCAGAATTGAGTTACCCCATCTGCCAATTGATACCGTAGTTTGATGCCTTTCTCCAAAGCACGGCTTTGCATCAGTTCATGGGTTTCACGAACTAAACGGTATAAATCAAAATGGGTTTGATGGATTTCCAAATGCCCCGCTTCGATTTTGGAATAATCGAGCACATCATTAAGGATCGCCAACAATGAACGTCCGCTGCGGTTAATCACTTGTACATAGTGCTGCTGAGTAGAAGTAAGGGAAGTTTCTTGTAGCAGACGGGCCGTCCCCAACACGCCATTCATTGGGGTACGAATTTCATGGCTCATGGTTGCCAAGAAAGCGGATTTAGCACGGCTTGCTTGCTCAGCTTGGTAACGCGCTTTGGCGTGATTGAGCACCTCTTGGTTGAGCTTATGGTTCATGTCACTCAATTGGTGAGTTCGTTGATCCACTAACTCTTCCAAATGCTCTTTGTGCTGTTGCAGCTCACGCTTCGCTCTCACTTCGCTTTCAGCCACCACCTTAAGCGCTTTCGCGGTATCGCGCGCATGGGCGATCGCCTGTCCCATTTCCGCCAATTCGTCTTTACCTTGGGTTGAGACTTCGACTTCGAGCTGCCCTTTGGCCACAGAGAGCAACGCGGCCGTGTGTTTATCCAATCGTTGAATAACCGAGCGGTACACTACTTTCCAGACGATCCACACGACTATCACTAAGCCGAGTAAACCTAATATGGTCAAAATAAGCTGAGCATAGTACAGCGAACTAGAGAGCTTACCCACCGCATCAGTGGTGACTTGGTTTGAAGCATCGACCAGTTGGTTAACGGTTTTATTCAGGCTGGCAAACTGAGTCAAACTGTCTTGCAATAATTGCTGCGCGGCTTGTTCGTTGTCATAACGTTGTTTAAGTAACTCAAACACAAGGCGGCGTTTTTCCAACTCACGAAGCAAACCTGCCATCTGTTTGGAACGAGTCGGATCTTCGACCGCTTGCACCCGGCGCTGCATAATGCTCAAGTTTTCGGAAAATTCGGTATCTAAGGCGAGAATGCGCTCCAAATCAGTGACCGTTTGAGTCTCTTCAATCTCGTTAAGCACCTTAAATGCCAATAGATG
Source organism: Vibrio sp. (assembly GCA_051650365.1). Classification (GTDB taxonomy): domain Bacteria; phylum Pseudomonadota; class Gammaproteobacteria; order Enterobacterales; family Vibrionaceae; genus Vibrio. The sequence continues at coordinate 1,151 of JBOFIW010000269.1, forward strand.
CAGTTCGTGTAAACGTTCTGCCAGATCCAAGTCCACTTCAACTAAATTATCTAAGGCTTGATAAACCAGATCTTGCTGCTGTTTTTTCAACAAATCATAAATATGAGTGACGTTCGCTACGGCAATAGTGCTGGTATTGAGCACCTGAGTACGGGTTAACTGCTCCAGCTCTTGCGCCAGTTTACGCATTTCTTTAACGCTAACCGCCAATTGCGTTTCTAGAAAAAGACGATGCTCTACTCGCCGCCCTAGCTGGGCAAGGCTATCAATCACGTGCTGTACATCCTGCTCTAGTCTATCCAACAACACGCGATCAAAAGCCTCCTCACCCAATTGTTGAATATGGGTTAGTAAGGTTTCTAATTGAGTAAATACTTTTTGCCCTGTTTCTTGGTGCTCCTGCTCACTCTTAGCGCTCGAAAGTGTTTGTACAGTGGCGATGATCTGATGACTGAGCTCCGCCACTTGGCGAGCTTCAATCATCGAAGGGATGGCATTATTCACCACATCGCGCTCGGTTTTGGCGACCAGAGAAAATCCCAAAATACCAATCAGTGCAGAGAGAAGCACCAGCAACGCCATCGCGCTGAAAGAGAATAAGAGCTTGCGACCAATACTGGCTTTAGCGAGACGCATGGGGAAAACCTTCTTGTTGACTTCTTCTGCGTGGCGGATTGGGCTATATTGTGCAGTGTTTACTCCTATTCGCCAATGAATAACCTCATGTTAAACCTGCGCTTGCACTCATTTTTTTTGATTTCTTTACTTTTGCTGCTCTCCGCACTGCCTGTGAGCGCAGCAGAAAAACTGTGTGCGCTCTATCCCCATCTTAAAGACTCATACTGGTTGTCGGTCAATTATGGCATGGTGGAAGAGGCACGTAAGCTCAATATCAATTTACGCGTAATGGAAGCTGGCGGCTATCCCAACCATGACAAGCAACAACAGCAGATTGCGTTGTGTGTCCGTTGGGGGGCTGATGCGATCTTACTCGGTACAGTTGCACCGCAGCTATATCAGAACGATTTAGCACAATACAGCCGCTCTGTTCCCGTATTTGCTACGGTGAATCAACTCTTGTTGGATGAAAAGCAACAAGAGCATCTGAAAGGCGAAGTCGGTGTTGATTGGTACTGGATGGGTTTTTACGCCGGAGAATACCTCGCAGGTAAACACCCAAAAGGCAGCGGCGAAGTCAATATCGTTGTGCTACCAGGCCCAGCCTCAAGCGGTGGGACAAAGCCCGTATTACAAGGACTACAAGATGCCATTCGTGACAGTGATGTACGAATTACTGAAACTTTATGGGCAGAT
>JBOFIW010000270.1:0-3021 GCA_051650365.1 Vibrio sp.
GAGTCAATTTGGCGCAAGCCGCTATAGGTGGAAACACCTTTGATATCGTTTTGGATATGTCATTCAACGGTTTGATGAGTGAAGAAGTCCCTGTGCCTGGTTATTTCCCAGTAGGACGTGGTTATCCAAAACTGGCTGATGCGCTGGAAGAAATCCCAACTCTGATGGGTACCTTCGATAAACCTAAGTATTTCCGTCTTGATACAGATTTGTGCGCACACAGTTCACGTGGAGTGAAAGGGTGTGAACGCTGTGTGGATGCTTGCCCTGCTGGCGCGCTTTCCAGTGAAGGTACTGAGCAAACAGGGCATCGCATTCAAATTAACCCTTATCTGTGTCAGGGCGTAGGAACCTGTGCGACGGCTTGCCCGACGGAAGCGATTCACTACGCACTGCCTAATCCTACTGATACGCAAAAATTTATTGAGCGATTACTGGCGAATTACCACCAAGCCGGCGGTGAAAAACCGATCGTTCTGATCTGTAGTTCTCGCCATGAAAGTTACAACGTCATGGCATTGAATGTCTTGCCAGACAATGTCATTCCTGTGGTGGTGGAAGAGCTGCCTTCCGTCGGTATCGACAGTTGGTTTGCTGCTTTAGTTAACGGTGCAACTCAAGTGTTGTTTGCGGCGAGTCGTCACATGCCACAAACCATTCAACGCATTCTCAACCAAGAAGTGAGTATGGCGCAGAGCTTACTGACGCACTTAGGTTTGGCAAAAGAGACGATTGATATTCTTTATCTCGAATCGTTACGCGAGGGTATGCCGGTACTGTGTGAACAGCCGCTTGGGCTAAAGTTGGGTGACTTAATCGGTAATAAGCGCGAACGCCTGTTTACCGCGCTGGATGCGTTAGCGGAAACACTCAATGCTGAACCTAGCGTTCAACCACTCAGTATCAGCGCGCCTTACGGTACCATTGAATGCCAAACAAGCGATTGTACTTTGTGCATGAGCTGTGTCGCGGTTTGCCCAACACGTGCACTGCATCCGGCTGGAGATAGCCCAGCACTACGCTTTATTGAACAAGACTGTGTGCAGTGTGGGTTGTGTGTCAAAGCTTGCCCTGAACAAGTGCTTAGCGCTACACCACAACTCAACTGGAACAAAGCGGCACGCCAAGGTGTGGTGACTTTGCATCAAGAAGAACCCGCTAAGTGCCTGCGCTGCCATAAACCTTTCGCGCCACAATCCATGATTACCATGTTGCAAACCAAGTTACGCGGTCACTCACATTTCGCCACGCCGGAAGCGCTCAATCGTATTGCGATGTGCGAAGACTGCCGAGTGGTCGACATGTTTGAAGCCATGGCTCATGACCCTGAGCAGCAGCTCAAGTATTAAGGAGAAAGTAATGCAAGAGCAATCTATGCGTTCACAGTCAACACATTCACAGTCAATGCGTTCAGACATTTACCTGCTGCTCGCCACACTGCTGCGTGATGTGCCCTCAGCAGAGCTGTGCAGCTTTCTAGCCGAATTGGACTTTGAGGCCAATGGCACCGAAATGGCGAAAGCGTGGCAGGCGATATCCGCTGCCGCACAAAACGCTCAAGCTGACTCTTTGGCTGACGAGTATCAAGAGCTGTTTATTGGTATCGGTCGTGGTGAAGTCGTGCCTTTTGCCTCATGGCATTTGACTGGCTCATTGATGGAAAAGCCGCTGGCCAATATTCGTGATGATTTGAGCCGCTTAGGGCTAGAGCGTGATGAGCAAGTGCGTGAGCCAGAAGACCATATCTCAGCATTGTGCGAAACCATGGCTTATTTATGTGAGCAAAGTGGTGACGAGAATGCTGACGAAGAAACGCAACAAGCGTTCTTCAACCGTCATATCGCACCGTGGTTTGACAAACTGGTGAGCCAAATTCGTCACGCTCCACATGCGCAATTTTATTTAGCCGTCGCACAACTTCTGGACGCTTTTTTGAGTTTAGAACAAGTGGCGATGACACAAGCACCAAGCAGTCGCAAGAATCGTTATCGGATCGAGGTGAAGAACTTGACCGATAAAGCCGAGCAGTAAACAAACCGGAATTAGAAAACAGACGTCTTAAGACGCACAGCTAAGTTGCTAAAACTTATGCAATAAGGAAGCAAACGATGAAAAAAGAGAACCAAGTAAACCAAAGCAGACGCGATCTGCTTAAAGGGTTAGGCACAGCGGCTGTCGCTGGCGCTGTCGTAGCGGGGGTCAGCACTCAAACGGTCGCAAGTGAATCAAGCACCGAAAACAAAGAGCCGCTGAAAAAAGGCTATCACGAAACTCAACACATTCGTGATTACTACAACACGCTATAGGAGCCAACCCGATGAGACTCATCAAACGTTCAGACAGCGTGACCAAAGAGCAAAATCAGCTCGGTATTAGCCGTCGTGCATTTATGAAAAACACTTCACTGGCAGCAGGCGGAGCGGCGGTAGGTGCCTCTCTGTTTACGCCAGGCATGATCCGTAAAGCTCAGGCTAGCGAAGTGGATCGCAGCGCAAAAACGGAAGTGAAGCGTACTATCTGTTCACACTGCTCAGTGGGTTGCGGTATCTACGCTGAAGTACAAAACGGGGTATGGACAGGCCAAGAGCCGGCTTTTGATCACCCATTCAACGCGGGCGGTCATTGTGCAAAAGGCGCAGCATTACGCGAACACGGCCACGGTGAACGTCGCCTCAAATACCCAATGAAGCTAGAAGGCGGCAAGTGGAAGAAGATCTCTTGGGAACAAGCCATCAATGAAATTGGTGACAAAGCGCTGAAGATCCGTGAAGAGTCAGGCCCAGATTCGGTTTACTTCCTCGGCAGTGCTAAGCACAGCAATGAACAAGCCTATCTGTTCCGTAAAATGGCCTCCCTGTGGGGCACCAACAACGTTGACCACCAAGCACGTATTTGCCACTCCACCACGGTAGCGGGTGTAGCAAACACTTGGGGTTATGGTGCAATGACCAACTCATTCAATGACATGCACAACTGTAAGTCGATGCTATTCATTGGCTCTAACCCAGCAGAAGCTCACCC
>JBOFIW010000271.1:0-12347 GCA_051650365.1 Vibrio sp.
TGGGGGCTCCCACACAAGGGTTGGCATCATTGCTTATTTTGGGCATTTACGATCGATGGGTACATCAAGCTAAATCGGCGGCCGATCATATTCATATACTTATCGAAGCGACCAAAGTGGCGTTTGACATCCGTAATCAAGTGATTGCAGATGAAAACGTTATTCCTATTGCTCTGCAAGATTATCTGGCAGTAGAACAGGTGAATGCCTTGGCACAAAAAATTCACTTTCATCAAGCGAGCGACTGGCCGAAGGAAACCCAACTCGGTGACACTATATGGATGGGGGCAGTAGATCAATACGGAACCATGGTGAGTTTTATTCAAAGTATCTACTGGGAATTTGGTAGTGGTGTAGTGCTGCCTTCAAGTGGCGTACTTTGGAATATTCGTAGCCAAAGTTTTTCATTGGATCCCAATCACATCAATTGTCTCGCTCCTGATAAAAAGCCATTTCATACACTTAATCCCGCATATGCCGAGCTCAATGATGGGCGAAGAATCGTATATGGAACTATGGGGGGAGATGGGCAACCTCAAACGCAAGCTTGTCTTATTAGTCGATATCTTTACCAATCAGAGTCATTGCAGCAAGCGATTGCCAACCCCCGTTGGCTTTTAGGAAGGACGTGGGGAGATAGCACCACGCAATTGAGAATGGAAAAATCATTGATTGATCAAGTCAAGGCTACTTTGTCCGTACGGGGACATCAGATTTATTCAGTGCCTGACCATAATGAAATGATGGGGCATGCAGGAGCGATTGTACTTGATAGTTCAGGCGTTGTTGATGTGGCAAGTGATCCACGTAGCGATGGGGCAGGACTCTCCACATTAATAGAATAATTCCGTTTTCCAGTACCTTAAGCACATCAAGTCGATTATCATTTGCAGCCTAAACATTGGATAGGTATCAAGAGTTTATGAAGTCATCTTTAGGCTTAGGTTGTTGTAGCTTTTTTGTTCTATCAACACCTGCTTTTGCACAAAGCTATGCTTTTATTGAAGAACACCTTGAACAAGCATTTTCTTCGAGCGTCATTTTGGCGGATAGCGATGTGTTTACTGCGGGAGTTAATAATTTCGATCCTAACGACTGGTTTCATACTAATAATGAAAATCTCGGTACCGCGGAGTCGATTGAAAACCGACAAAGATACAAATCAAGTACATTGCCTATCACTATTTCATTGAGTGAAAGTGAGGCAGTGTATCAGCATCAACTTTTTTTCCGTTTATCTGCCACGGTTATTGATGATGAATTAAGCTTACCAGAGGCTTTTAACTCAACTGCAACAGAACATTATCGACAATCAGTTTTAGGTAGCGCAGTCTTTTATCGTTACCAATATCAATTGACCGACCACTGGACTATTACCCCCGCAATTGGTACACATCTGCTCTATTACCGAAACAGCGTGACAATGAACAACCCATTATTTAGGGGTATTTTGTCACCATATAATGGTCTCTTAGTTAACACATACGCATGGGCAAATTTGTTTGAAGCCAACCTTAAAGCCCAATACGACGAAGAGGAAAATTGGGGGCATTGGCGAGCCTCTTCTATGTGGCATTATTTTGGTGGGTATGGTTGGGGTAAAGCCAATAATGGTCAGATAGGAAACCCAGAAGGTTGGTATGTTGCTAATACACTGACCGGAGTATACGACTTCACGCAACTTGGTCGTTCGGTACAGTCAATTTATGGCAGTATTAAACGAGTCGATGTGGGAAGTACTACTCAGAAGCCCCTCGGCACCTCGAACTATTATGAAGCAAGTATTGGTTGGCTGATGACTCCCCCCTTTGAAATTGAACTGGTGGACAATATTGGTTTAGGGTTAACATTCAACTACGGCAGTGCTTTTAAAGGTGGCAGCATTGTTCTTTTTTTCAATCAAGACTAACGAGCTTGTTGAACGCAATTTCTCCCCGCTTGTTTGGCTTGGTATAGTGCGGCATCCGCTGCTTTTAAAGCTTCACTTGGGTTCCTATGTTGTTCTGAATCGCACACACCGATACTTACTGTTATTGTGACAGTGTCACTATTAATTTTGCGTGATCGTTTCTTCACACCTTCCATGTCGTCCTTAGGTCGTTTATTGGCGTTTCGAATAACCAGCTCATAGGATTCAATATCTTTGCGTAAGTTTTCGATAAAGGGGAGCACTTCATTCACTAATTTTCCACGGTAGATGATCGAAAACTCTTCCCCCCCATAACGATATACTCGTGCTTTCCCCTCGATCTGACGTAGGCGTGATGCTACTAATTTAAGCACATCATCACCTGTATCGTGCCCATAGGTATCATTGAACTTTTTGAAATGATCAACATCGAGCATAGCAAGGGTAAATTTTCTGCCTATATGTTTAAGATCTTGATCCAAAGCTTGTCGACCTGAAATCTGTGTTAAAGGATCATTAAATGCCATTTCATGTCCCGCTGAGATCAGGTAAACCAAAATCAGCAAGCCAGAAAGAGAAAACATCGTAGTAGTTACATAAGGAGTATGGAAGAGGATAAACGCATTCGTGCCCAGTAAGGTGGCACTGTAAACCACCACATCAAGTATCTGGTTACGAGTTAGCACTGAAATCCCTGCAATACCCGTTAAGGCAACTAAATAAGCAACGGTAATCAAGGGTAAACGAGAGACTTGTGGTACAACAAAAAAGATGTTCTGAGTGAGTTCAGAGTACTCTGTTTCACCAATATGTAGTTGCGTTAACCAAGCCCAAAATGTGCAAAATAGTAAAAAGGCGATATAGCTGAAGAACGATTTACTTAGTAAGCCGGAATTTTTATAGGCATACGGTAAAAAGCATGCAACAGGCAGTAATAAACATAACATGATCAGTTCTAGCATCGTCGAGCTTTCGCTTAGCGGAGTCTGCAAACGAGCTTGAATTAACCAATAAGAAAAAAACATTGCTGTAGCCACCATAGCAATCCGGCTTTGCTTAAAGATGTGCGCTACGATTAAAGAAACAAAAAACAGTATGTAAGGTAAATTAACTGCCATACCTAAATTGGACTCTATTACTAACACCACATTGCCCATGTCCAACCATAGTGCAGTCAAGAGCAATAAAGGAAAACCAAATCGGAACCAAGGTGAAGTAACAAAGCTAGAAGACATGAATTCCTAAATTCTGTACCGAATTAGTGATAATTCTACAATTAAAAACCATGGACAAGCATACTTTGATTTCATGATTTTCCAAGCTTTTTACTAAGCTTAAGTGATGAGAAAGGCGCTTATGAAGAGTGATTATTGTGATAAGCATGTGATTGATTAAATATAGACCGTTACTATTTCGACTAAAGTCATTTCAACTGTCGAAAGAACCACCAAAAAGTGATTAGTGATGAGTTTTAATTGTTTTATTGGGAGAGACTAGATGCAATTGAGTGAAGACGTACATAACTATATGGAAACGTTAGTTAGTCAAGTACTTGGGCAACCCGAATATTCAAATGTTTACGATCAAGACCAACTGGCCGACTTAGCCTGCTTGGCTTTGTGTCAGTTAAGGCCTATCTATATCCGTCATGATATTGATTTTCTCTCCGCCCTACCTGAAGCCAAACTAGTTATTCTTAAAGATCATGCTTTGATCGCTATTCAAGCAGCTGAATCCATGATAGTTAATGACCGACGTCAGAATCGAGATAACGATGTACCGGTGATCTTTAGCCACGCACGTTTTGATGATGATGCGGAATTGGAGTGGTTTGAAACTCCAATAGTGAATCAAATTGAGCACCATAAATAAGGAAAAGACACGTGGGATTATTTTCGCGCCTTTTTGCAAAACCTAAACAAGCCATCCCTCTAGTACAGCCTATAGAGTACAAAGATTTCCTGATCTACCAAGAACCGATTGCTGAAAATGGCCAGTTTCGTGTAGCTGGGCGCATTACTAAAGAGATCGATGGCGAACTTCAGACTCATCGCTTTATTCGCTCTGATCTAGTTTCCAATAAAGCCGATGCGGAAGAGTTAATGCTTAAAAAAGCCCAATTATTTATTGATCAAATGTCTGGTCAGATCTTTAACTGACCAAGATATTGATAAAAATCATGAATACCTCATTTTTCAGAGGCTATGCTAGGACACATTTTTAATGCTGGCACAAGACTGGTCTCTGTTTTCAAGGTAAAACCCTTATGCTGGTTCGACCTCTGCTTTGTATGAAAACCGTTGTAATTATCTAACAGAGTTCACACAATCGACCTCAACTTGACATTAAAAGTAACCGAACTTCGTAATTGAATTACAAACAGCTTGCAGTTGATGTCATCGTTCGATAAAAACAGTTAATCATTGTGCCAATAGTCAAGGAATCGCTATGCAAATTGGTGTACCAAGAGAACAACTCGCAGGTGAAACGCGGGTGGCAGCTTCACCGTCTTCGGTTGAGCAGCTATTAAAATTAGGTTTTGAGGTTTGTATCGAAACAAAAGCTGGAGCGCTTGCCAGTTTCGATGATGCAGCTTATGTCGCGGCGGGAGCTACAGTAGGATCAAGTGAGGACGTTTGGGCTTGTCCACTGATCCTAAAAGTTAATGCTCCCGTTGATGAAGAAATTTCTCTTCTAAAGGAGGGAACAACACTGGTTAGCTTTATTTGGCCAGCCCAAAATCCTGCCTTGATGGAGAAATTGGCTAGCAAAAACATCAATGTGCTAGCGATGGATGCAGTACCGCGTATTTCACGCGCACAAGCTCTTGATGCGCTTTCTTCTATGGCAAACATTGCTGGTTACCGTGCAGTCGTTGAAGCGGCTCATGAATTTGGTCGTTTCTTTACAGGTCAAATTACCGCGGCAGGCAAAGTTCCACCGGCAAAAGTATTTGTTGCAGGTGCTGGTGTTGCTGGTTTGGCAGCAATCGGTGCAGCCGGTAGCTTAGGTGCCATTGTTCGAGCTTTTGACGTTCGTCCTGAAGTGAAAGAGCAAGTTCAATCCATGGGGGCTGAGTTTTTGGAACTCAACGTCCAAGAAACCGCAGGCTCAGGTGATGGCTATGCAAAAGAGATGTCTGATGATTTCAATCGCAAAGCCGCTGAGCTCTATGCTGCACAAGCGAAAGATGTAGACATCATAATCACTACCGCACTGATCCCAGGAAAACCAGCGCCAAAACTGATCACCAAAGAAATGGTGGACAGCATGAAAGCAGGCAGTGTGATTGTCGATCTTGCTGCTGCAAACGGTGGTAACTGTGAATACACAGTAAAAGATCAGGTGATTACTACGGCTAATGGCGTAAAAGTGATCGGCTATACCGATATGGTAGGGCGTCTACCAACGCAATCTTCACAACTTTATGCCACTAACTTGGTGAACCTACTCAAACTTCTGTGCAAAGAAAAAGATGGCAATATCGACATTAACTTTGAAGATGTAGTGCTTCGTGGTGTTACTGTCATTAAAGAAGGTGAAGTCACTTGGCCGGCGCCACCTATTCAGGTATCAGCACAACCTCAACAAAAAGCGAAAGCACAGCCAGTAAAAGCGCAGAAAAAAGAAGCAGAACCAACATCGCCAATCAAAAAACTGGCAGGTTTAGCGGTTGGTGTAGGTTTGTTTGCATGGGTTGCCTCTGTTGCACCTGCAGCTTTCCTTGGTCACTTCACCGTATTTGTACTCGCTTGTGTGGTCGGTTACTACGTAGTTTGGAACGTAACACATGCACTACATACACCTCTAATGTCTGTAACTAATGCAATCTCAGGCATTATTGTTGTAGGTGCATTGTTACAAATTGGTCAGGGCAGTGGCATTGTGACCTTCTTGTCCTTTATCGCTATTTTGATTGCAAGCATCAACATTTTTGGTGGTTTTACTGTCACCAAACGTATGCTTGAAATGTTCCGTAAAAACTAGGAGTACACAATGTCTGCAGGATTGGTACAAGCAGCATACATTGTTGCTGCTGTGTTTTTCATCATGAGCTTGGCTGGTTTGTCTAAACAAGAATCAGCAAGATTTGGTAACTACTATGGTATTGCAGGTATGGCAATTGCCCTACTAGCGACTATTTTTAGCCCAAGTGCACAGGGTATTGCATGGGTGCTATTGGCTATGGTGATCGGTGGTGGTATCGGCATTCACTACGCAAAGAAAGTAGAGATGACCGAAATGCCAGAACTGGTGGCTGTATTGCACAGCTTTGTGGGTATGGCAGCAGTCTTGGTCGGTTTTAATAGCTATATTGATGCACCTGAAGCTGCAACACATGCGGAGCATGTGATCCACTTAGTAGAGGTCTTTTTAGGTATCTTTATCGGTGCAGTAACGTTTACTGGCTCGATTGTCGCATTTGGTAAGCTACGTGGTATCATTAAGTCAACCCCATTAAACCTTCCTCACAAGCACAAACTGAATTTGGCAGCTTTGGTTGTTTCTGGTCTACTACTTATCCATTTTGTAAATGTCGATGGTAGCTTATTCGCACTGATCGTAATGACCTTAATTGCATTTGCATTTGGTTATCACTTGGTTGCTTCTATTGGTGGTGCCGATATGCCAGTGGTAGTTTCAATGCTTAACTCCTACTCAGGGTGGGCAGCAGCAGCAGCAGGTTTCATGTTGGCCAACGATCTCCTGATTGTAACAGGAGCTCTTGTTGGTTCATCCGGTGCGATTCTGTCTTACATCATGTGTAAAGCCATGAACCGTTCATTCATCAGCGTTATTGCAGGTGGTTTCGGTCAAGAGGTAGTGATCAGTAGTGATGAAGAGCAGGGCGAGCATAGAGAAACTACGGCAGAAGAAGTCGCTGAAATGTTGAAAAACGCTAAGTCAGTTATCATCACTCCGGGATATGGTATGGCTGTCGCCCAGGCCCAATATCCTGTTTACGAAATCACAGAAAAACTGCGTGCACAAGGTGTAACTGTTCGATTTGGTATTCACCCCGTAGCGGGACGTTTGCCTGGACATATGAACGTGTTGTTAGCTGAAGCAAAAGTGCCATATGACATTGTTTTGGAAATGGATGAAATTAATGATGATTTCAACGATACCGATACTGTGCTTGTAATTGGTGCAAATGACACCGTGAACCCAGCAGCGTTAGAAGATCCAAACAGTCCAATTGCAGGTATGCCTGTTCTTGAAGTGTGGAATGCGAAAAACGTTATCGTATTCAAACGTTCCATGAATACTGGCTATGCCGGCGTCCAAAACCCACTTTTCTTTAAAGAAAACACTATGATGTTATTTGGTGATGCTAAAGAAAGTGTCGACGCCATAGCGAAAGCACTTTAAAGTCACCTCCTATAAGAAGCCAGCGCTATGCTGGCTTCTTTACTTTGAGTGATGTCATTATTGACATCAATATAACACTGGAATATCTCTTTATCAGATAATACGTTATAGTTTTTACATGCTATTAAAACCAAGTAATCCCTTGATAAGAGCGTTTAAATTAATTTTGGCAAGTCTGTGCTTTGCCATTGCTCCCACTACAGTTTATGCTGATTCGCTTCCTGAGCGGATTGATCTATTTGTTTCGCTCTTTGATTACAATACAGCAACAACATCTTACGACATTCGAACTATTCAGAACGATTTTCCAACTCGTTTGTTGACTCCAGATAGCATGTTGCCACAAACTTCTGCCTATCCTCTGAAAGATATTCAATTGCTTTATAGGCTCTCACAAACTTGCACAGGAAAGTTGCCTCTTAGCCCGCTAATTACTGAACCTCTGGTTTTTACACGTACTTTATGTAAAGGTTCTAGCCTTTCGCCTCGTTGGTTTGCTCGTAGTGGACTGATCCACCCAGGAGGCGGGACTTATGCATTCCGTTATGCTGCGAAGTATCCAGCCCAGTTTGAAAAACTGCTTCCGTACATGCATATAAAAGAACGTCCGAATGCTTCTGATGGAACCTTATTGTATCGTTTACAAAACATGGCTGAAGATTCTGTTAATGCATTAATTTCAGGATCCTCTATGTTTGGTTCCGGTCGTGAACTTTGGCTAAGAAAAGGGGATGTCTACTATCTTTTCAATGAAGAAAATTGGCTAAATAATGCCAATAAGGCTGGATTGAGTTACAGCATATTATCTGCAGATAACACCTGTTTCATCCAACGAGGTAACATCTGTTGGGATGTGGAGGATCATTCTGATCTCCTGCGCACTAGTATGATCGTATTAGTGATGGCAAATATATTTCTTGTCTTGGGATGGTCTGCCTATCGTTGGAATTCCAAACGACAGGAAATGCGAAGCCGAATGCTGATTCTACAAATTCTAACGCACGAATTACGTACTCCAATTGCAAGTTTGTCGTTAACCGTTGAAGGGTTTCGTCGTGAATTTGAGCATTTACCCGAATCTCTGTACGATGAGTTTCGTCGCTTATGCGAAGATTCACGCCGTTTACGTCAGCTAGCAGAAGCGAGCAAAGATTATCTGCAGTCTGATAATAAAGCATTAGCTTCTGACTGGGTGAACTCAGTTGAGGAGTGGCTACAGTATAAAGTTGAAGAAGAGTTTAGTGGTGCAGTTACACTGAAACTCAATCAAGATGTCGCAGCCAAACTAAATGTGTATTGGCTGGGAACCTGTGTGGATAATTTATTGCGTAATGCTGTCAAATATGGTGTTGCGCCTGTTACTCTTGAAGTGATAACTCAAACAAACTTAGTCACTTTTAAAGTGACAGACCAAGGCTCGTTAACTCATCGTGATTGGCGTCATTTACGCAAACCATTTGTGAGTAAAAGCGGATTAGGTCTTGGTTTGACCATCGTCGAATCTATGGTGGGGCGAATGGGCGGCAAAATGTCGCTTGAAGGCCCACCAACTACTTTTATTTTGGAGATACCTTGTGAAACAGACACTGCTTCTCGTTGAAGATGATAAAAACCTCGCTGACGGCCTATTGGTTAGTTTAGAGCAAGCTGGTTATGACTGTTTACATGCAGAAACCATTGCAGATGTTAAACAGCATTGGGACAAGGCTGATCTCGTGATTCTCGATCGCCAGTTACCAGATGGAGACTCCATTCAACATTTGTTGGATTGGAAAAAAATCAAAGACATCCCAGTGATTTTGTTAACAGCTTTAGTCACAGTAAAAGACAAAGTAACAGGACTTGATGCAGGCGCTAACGATTATCTAACGAAACCTTTTGCAGAAGCAGAGCTGTTCGCTCGTATTCGCGCACAACTACGTTCTCCTGATAATGGCCAAGATGACAGTAAAGTAGTCACGGCGAACTTGACCATTGATAAAGCCACTCGTGAGGTGTTCTTTAATGGTGAATCAATTACGTTGACGCGAACAGAGTTTGATCTGCTCTTATTTTTGGCAAGTAATCTTGGTCGAGTCTTCACTCGCGATGAACTCCTTGATCATGTTTGGGGGTACAACCATTTTCCAACAACGCGCACTGTCGATACCCATGTATTACAGTTGCGTCAGAAACTTCCTGGATTGGAGATAGAAACACTTCGCGGCGTTGGTTATAAAATGAAAGCGTGATTATGGCCAAACCACAGATACTTATATTGGTATCAGGCGTACTGATTAGTATGCCTGTGTTTGCCGATACAATAGGGTGGTTTGAAAAAAACACACCATTAACTCAAGCCCACCAACATTTATTAAATAATGATCTGGAAAATATGTTCAGTTCATTGGTTGAGGTATGGCAGCTAGAAAAAAATAAAAATCTCAAAACACATTTGAATGATCTTTTAATTCAATCATTAACGGTAGATTGTGGTAAAGGGCTAGATAACAAACCTTTTCCAGAATGGATTCAGGCAGTTACGATAAAGCGAGTGGATGTACAAAGCCCAGGACGTGATGCTTACCAAGTTGCCATTGATACCAAAACCAAGGTTCCAATTGCTGATATTCGACTTACCAAGTGGATAGATAAAGTAGTCTCTGTCGATAGTTCTCTCACCAATCGTGGTGACAATGTCACGCCTGGGATTTATAACTATGCCCAACGTTATAACTTAACTAATCCACTTAGTGCTGGTTTGTATCGTATTGATATAACGGCGACAGACCAAGAATCATGGAGCGCATGGGTTGTATTTGGTGATACGATAGCTAAACAGGTGGTTCGCTGGACATCTAAAGATGAATGGCAAATTCAAAAAACACATTTGCTAAATCCCTATTGTCCACTACCTAAGTTATCCATATCGGTTTTTGATCACGTTGATGGCAACTATAAACAGATTTGGAGTGAAAGTTATGAATCAGACTATCCTACTAACTTGGAGAATGTGTCACTCCCTTCCGACCGTTATATTGTCACTATATCTATGATTCATCAACGTTGGCAAGGTGCATTGATTATTGAACAATCTCAAGTTATTAGTAAAACCTACGATGTTAATGTAGAGGAATAATTGAAGATATAGGACAATCAGCCGCTATAAAGCAAAAGGACAAACAGGCTACATATCTATGAAAAAAATCTCTCTTTCCGTTGGTTTTTCATTAGTTTTAACTTCTCCAGTAGCACTGAGTGCCAACTATGCAATTGAAGCACGTGGTGATGCCATGGGCGGAGTGGGGGTTGTCTCAGGAAATTTTTTAACTGGTCCGTTTTACAATCCTGCGTTAGTTGCAATCTATCGTCGCAACGATGATGTGGGAATGATTTTGCCAAGTATAGGGTTGTCATATAATGATCCTAATGATTTGATTTCTGATCTAGATACTGTTTCATCAATCATTGAACAAAGTTCTAAAGGCGATTTTAGCAATATAGATCAGCTAAACCAGAGCCTAAATGCTATGCAAGGTGATGTGCTGAATGCTGAGTTAGGTGGTGTGATTGCTTTTGCTATTCCGAACCAATTTATTTCTGCCAACGTTTTTGGCAAGGCATATACCGAATCTTTTGTTTCATCAAACATTGATAACCGAGTATGTTCCGATGATCTCTGTGAACTTGAGCGAGCGAAAGCAAGCTCGGTGAATGCTGTATCAGTTGGAGTTACAGAACTTGGCATTACCCTTGCTAAATATCAAACGTTCTTAGGTCAACATATTGCTTTTGGTGTAACTCCAAAACTGCAACGAGTATATACCTACGTTTATGAAGCAAGTCTTAATAGTTATGATATTAAAGACTTACGTGATAACGGTACTGGCGAAACCATTTTTAATATGGATGCGGGAGCTCTATGGTTTTTTGGACCAATACGTATTGGCTTTGCTGCAACCAATTTAATTTCACGTGAAATTAAAACTCAAACCATTACATCAGTCTCAGAAGGTCCTATTTCATACTCCTATGATATGAAACCTCTATACACTGTTGGTGCAGGTATTGTTGCTGATTACTTCACGTTAAGTGTCGATTACGACTTAAATGAAGAGGAAGGCTACAAAGATTTTAAAGATAATACGCAGATGATCCGTGTCGGTGGTGAGATCGATATTATGCGCCAATTAAAATTAAGAGCAGGCTATAATAAAAACCTCGCTTACAATAACACTGATGGGACTATTACTGGTGGTATTGGGCTTTCTCCCCTCAACCTTTTTCAATTGGATATTGGAGCAAGCTATACTAATGACAATGCAATGGGAGCCTACGTCAACTTCCTTGCTAGTTACTAAACATCTCTTTATAGTATTGCTCCTTTTAAAGGAGCCTTTTTATGTTTGATGATCTACCCACATTAACTCATACAGAGCAACAAGCCGCAGTCGAAAAAATTCAAAGGCTAATGTCTGAGGGGGTTAGTACTGCAGAAGCAATAAAAATCATAGCCCAACAAATACGACAAGAAAAAACAGAACAAAACCAAGGCACTCGTTGAGTGCCTTTTCCTTTATGTGGTGAACTCAAATCGTTTAAACGGCCATTTAATCAGACAGTGCCCAACAAAGCTTAGGTAACGGGTATTATTTACTATCTTAGCGCAGTGACTGGCTTGTTTTCACGTCGCATTGTCTGGTCGATAGGCAGTCCGAGCACCAAGGATTTTGCATCAGATGCGTTATTGATGGCAGTACGATGCCGAAAGTTAGATGGAAAGTATTAATGTATTCAGATTACAGAATTCACGATTGAGCAGGTTTGGCATGTCGGGATACTCAACCGTAGCGGGAACTTGGCTGTTTGCTGACGTTTCATCAAGCGGTGATCTTTAAATCATCCATTTTGGTACTCAAGCTCTCGTACCATGTCGACCAGTGAGCGGCCACCAGTAGCTCCTTGCACAAATTAGTGACAACACTGGTGAAGATCATAATACGAAGATATAGTAACACCGAATACACCACAGAAGAATTCACTTGGTTCTCACTCCCTCAATTGGTTTTTCAGCCTGAACGTTCGA
>JBOFIW010000272.1:0-3029 GCA_051650365.1 Vibrio sp.
ACGGTAACGACAGGAAAGCCTTGAGGGGCCAGTTCGCCACTGTGCATTAACACTTGTGATACTTCACCATCAAACCAACTCTGAATCTTAGTATCTGCGGCATACGCCTCGACTTCTGCGACCGCGCCTGCCGCCATACGCGCTTTTTCTATGGCGGCTTGTTTGGTTTCTGTACGCGCGCCTTCTTTCGCTAGCTCATACATTTGTAGCGCAGCACTTTCGGTATATTTGGCGGCTTGCCACTGGGTTTTTGCTTCATCGCGTTTTTGTTCAGACACCACACCATCATTGTAAAGGTTGTTGACGCGTAAATAGGTTTTCTCGGCAAGGTTGGCTGCGGCCTGAGCTTTCAGCCATTGATCTTTCGCTGCTTGGATCTGCTGTTCACGAGCACCATTCTCCGCTTCTTGAGCCAGCGCTCCTGCCGCTTTTTGACCGGCGATCGCTTGCTCTAATTTGGCATCAATTTCTGGACTAAGCAGGGTAAAAATCAGTTGGCCTTTTTCAACGAGATCGCCTTTACGCACCAAAACTTGGTCAATTCGTCCAGGTACTTTGGAGGAAATACTGTATTGTTGCGATTCGATTTGGCCCTGTAGCGTAATAGGATCGGGCTGATACGCTTGATAAAAGCGATAACCAATCCAACCGACAACGGCAACAGCAGTGAGGGTCATTAAGGAGGTTTTTACTGTTTTCATTGCGATTCCTTTACTTGGCTGCTGTATTTTTGTGTAGTGAAGAGAGAGAGATTGCCGATTGATGATAAGTGGAGAAACTGTTCATCTCGCTCGACAACGCCAGCAATTTATTCAGTGAAATAAGATAATTAAAGCTCGCTAGCGATTGTTGTGTACGAATGCTCGCCAGATAGAGCTCAGCATCCACTACATCAACGGAGGTGGATAAACCTTGGCTGAACGCTTTTTGGCGTAAACGCAGGTTCTCTTGTGCCAGATTCAGACTGGAATTCAGTCCTGTGACTTCTTCTAACGCTTGTTCGGCTTCCAAATAGGTTTTTTCGACCAGCACGCTGAGATCTTGCTTAGCTTGAGCTTTCAAATAACGCACTTGATTGACGGCGCTATTTGCGGCTTTCACTTGCTCGCTACGCCCACTGTTTTCGATTAACGGAATGCTTACCCCGACACCAACGAGCCAGTCGGGTTTCATTTGACTGGCGAGTGAGTCATCTTCATACAAACTGTAATCACCATAAAGGTACACATCCGGATAGTATTTCCCTTGTTCGGCCTTAATTAGACTACTGGCTTGTTTTTCTTTGGCATCGAGCAAACTTAAACCTGGGTAAGTGTTTAGAGTTTGCTCAATAAAGGCATGCATTGGCGGTAAGCTGGTATTGATAAACAGCATTCCGCTGGGTTCAACGGTTTCTGTAGCGCCTAAAATTTGAGTTAACGCACTTTGCGCTATGTCTAACGTTTTTTGTGCTTTCTTACGTTCGACTTTGGCTTTATCCAGTGAAGCATCGGCTTGCAGACGTTCAACGTGTGCAATTTGCCCTTGTTGCTCTAGCTTGAGCGCATGATCGCGATGTTGTGTCAAACCTTCTTCTACTGCAATTCGGGTTGTGAGCACTTCTTTCGCCAGCACCACACTGAAGTAATATTTGGCTAAATCTTCATAACGTGCTTGTACTTCCATCGCCAGTTGGCTTTGCGCTTCATTCTCTTTGCCTGCGGCGGCATCTTGTGCTGCGGTAATTCGTCCACCAGTAAAAATCGGCCAAATTGCACGAATGGAAGAAGTGAAAATATCGCGTTCAGTGATGGTGGATTGAATCGACCCCAACCCTGCAAGTAGTGGCGCAAGTGTTGGAGGTAACGCTGGCAGAGGTTGACCTGTGCTATCAAAAATTTGTTTTCCTGACAGCGTTACATCTTGATCAAGCCGAGTAAAATTCGCACCTACGCTGACCGAAGGTAAGTTCAGGTTTTGCGTGGCGTCTTTTAGATGGGAATAGCGTTCAACATTCGCTCTTTGCGCTGCCAGCGAATTATTCTGTTGTTGTAACATCTCCCAAGCATCTTGGAAGGAGATAGGGGCTGCGTGGGCAGTCGGCATGGAGAGTATTGAGCAGACCACCAGAGAGAGAAATTTCGCTTTCATTTTGGGCTCGATAGAGTAATTTTAGAGCTAATGCTCTATTTTTTGGATAATGAAGTCAAACAAAGAGTGAGTGGAGGCAGTATAAAAAACTAACTTAGGTATGCAAGCTGGTTTTATGGTCAATAAACAACAACACCCAAAGACTGTTTGGGTGTTGGATAGATTTGAGCCTAGAAAAACTCTCAATACGTTAATAGTCTGTGTAAGACGGGCAGTGATAGTCCGCTCTCCAAACCAGTTTTTTTGTGCCTTGCATCGTGGTAAGTACATCCTTGCCTGACATTTGAGGAAACGCAAACAGTACACGCATTTCATCATTTGCCTCGGATTCTACTTCATAAGCTCTGACATGGGTAAAAGTCGAGTGCATGTGGTCACAAAGCATGTCTTTGGACAGGCAAATTCCAAAAGCATCTCTTCTCATGTTCCTATTCCTTCTGACATATTTTTTGAGTGAATTTGGCCGCAATTGCTATTTTGATTGTTATGCCTGATTGCATCCCAGTTATATTTATATTCACTGCACATCAAGTATAGTCCGGACTCTTTTTATATGCGGCAGCAAAAGACACAATTGTTGTGACTTGTACCATATATTCGATATGCAATCATTTTGCTCATTTGGTTTGATTTCACCCAGTGTGGGGCTTTGCTTAGCGAATCTCGTGTTAGCCTCACAGTTATGGGGTGTAGGTTTCGCACCGATGTTAAATTGATGTTAGTTTTCACTCGCCAAGCAAGGAGTGAAGTATGGTGTGGAGCAGTATTACCTTTCGCAAGCGAATGCTAATCATCATGACATTATCAGGGTTAATTGAATTACTTCTTCTGGTGGTGGCTGGCTTTATGTACATAAAGCATTCACAAGAGCAAGAGGTTGGTCAAAAAGCCTTAGGTGT
>JBOFIW010000273.1:0-1501 GCA_051650365.1 Vibrio sp.
CAAATTTATCCATGGTTTGTTCTTTGCTGGCCAGATCAACGGTACAACGGGTTACGAAGAAGCGGCGGCACAAGGCTTAATGGCGGGTTTAAACGCAAGTTTGTACAGCCAAGACAAAGAAGGCTGGAGCCCACGTCGCGATCAAGCCTACATGGGTGTGTTGATTGACGACCTCTCAACAATGGGGACTAAAGAGCCATACCGTATGTTCACTTCTCGTGCTGAATATCGTCTGCTGCTACGTGAAGACAACGCCGATCTGCGTTTGACGGAAAAAGCCCGCGAACTGGGTTTGGTGGATGATGAGCGTTGGGCGCGTTTCAACCAAAAAATCGACAACATGGCGAAAGAACGTCAGCGTCTGCAAGAAACTTGGATGAATCCAAATTCTGTTGGCGTAGAGCAGCTTAATGCATTGCTGAAAACACCAATGTCGCGTGAAGCCAGCGGTGAAGATTTGTTGCGTCGCCCTGAAATGACCTATGAATTGCTCACCACTTTGCCTGCATTTACTCCAGCATTGGAAGATAGTGAAGCCGCTGAGCAAGTCGAAATTCAAGTGAAATACGATGGTTATATTCAACGCCAGCAAGATGAAATTGAGAAATCACTGCGCCACGAACACACCAAATTACCTGTAGATTTGGATTACAAGCAAGTCAAAGGACTGTCTAACGAAGTGGTTCTGAAGTTAAGTACGACTAAGCCAGAAACCATTGGTATTGCTTCACGCATCTCCGGCATCACTCCTGCGGCGATTTCCATTTTGTTGGTTCACCTGAAAAAACACGGCATGTTGAAGAAGGGAGAAGCGGCGTAATGAATCCGTTACGAGTCAAATTAGACGCCCTGATCAGCAACACCACGCTATCGGTGACTGAGCAGCAACGTGAGCAGTTAGTCGGTTATGTGCAACTGCTCGATAAATGGAACAAAGCGTACAACCTAACGTCTGTGCGTGATCCAATGGAAATGCTGGTGAAACACATCCTCGATAGTCTGGTCGTGAGTGTGCATCTTGAAGGTGAACGTTTTATTGATGTTGGTACGGGACCTGGGTTACCTGGGATCCCGCTGGCGATCATGCATCCGGATAAACAATTTGTGCTGCTTGATAGCCTAGGTAAAAGGATCCGTTTTCTGAAACAAGTGATCCACGAACTCAAGATCAACAATGTGTTACCCGTGCAGAGCCGAGTCGAAGAATTCGATCCTGAGCAAGGTTTTGATGGTGTGCTGAGTCGAGCTTTTGCTTCCATGACTGATATGGTGAACTGGTGCCAGCATCTGCCTAAACCGAATGGTGGAGTGTTTTTAGCACTTAAAGGCGTACGGCCTGATGATGAAATCACCCTACTCCCAGAGTGGTGTTCTGTGACCGATATCAAAGCTTTGCAAGTTCCTGAGTTGGAAGGTGAGCGTCATCTTGTAATCTTATCGCGCAAGGGATAATAGCGAGGCATACCGTGGGAAAAATCGTAGCAATCGCCAACCAGAAAGG
>JBOFIW010000274.1:0-4233 GCA_051650365.1 Vibrio sp.
GCGATCCTGTGATGCAGTCCATACTGACCTTGATTGAAAACGTGGTGGAGTCATCGTCCTATTTAACGGATCGAGAGAAAGCGCAGGAAGAGTTAGCGATTCTCGATACTCAGCTTACGTTGCTTAATCGCTTGTGTGATCCTGAGCTTGAGCGCCATGGACGCTGGTGGAAACGTTAATCGTAACCACTTTCAAAATAATCACGAAAAAAGGCAGCCAAGCTGCCTAATCAATTTCCACGATGAGACTACTGTTTATCGTGGTTTTGGCGGAAATATTCCCACTGTTCAACTTTTTCACCATCTTTCGTTACACAGTAAGTAACGCGTTGCTCATTTTCCGTCACCATTTCCAATTGGCCGCCTTGCTCAACACAATAAACTGAAGCAGGGTTTGCCATCGAAGTATATTCCTTTACGGTGTACTCGTTTTCTTCACGTGCACAGCCTGCGAGCAGAATGGCACCAGCAATACTTGCGAGTAATAGGGCTGTTTTGTTCATGCTTTCTCCATTTTTGTTACGGGTTGCATATCCATATTCTACAAAAAATGTTTTTTGCTATATGTCAGATTTGTCAAAAGATTGATGCTGTCTACAATTAAGAAAAAGCTAAATATCAGACTTTTTGATTAGATCGGGTTATGGGCTCTACCTTGGAAGGGGAATAGCATGTCATCACTTAAGTACAGATTAGTGACACGCAGCGATTTTGATGGTTTGGTGTGTGCGGTTTTACTCAAAAATATTGAGTTGATCGATGACATCCAGTTTGTTCACCCTAAGGATATGCAAGATGGGAAAATACCGATCACCAATCGCGATATAGTGACCAACTTGCCTTATGTTCCCTCGGCTCATCTTGTGTTTGATCATCATTTGTCCGAAACGATTCGAAATAAAAAGGGACATCCCAACCATATTATCAACCCCAATGCACCATCCGCGGCACGAGTAGTATGGGATTATTATGGTGGTGAGAAAATCTTTCCTTTTGAATGGCTAGAGATGATGGCTGCGGTGGATAAGGGGGATTCAGCACAATTCTCTCGTGATGAAGTACTCGACTCCACTGGGTGGAATTTATTGAACTTCCTGATGGACGCTCGAACTGGATTAGGGCGTTTTCGTAATTTTCGCATCTCCAATTACAACTTGATGATGGCACTGATCGATCACTGTAGTTACGCAACGATTGATGAAATATTACAACTGCCAGATATTCAAGAACGGGTGGAGTTGTATCGTGAGCATGAAACCTTGTTTAAAGAACAAATTCAGCGCTGTGGTAAAGTACATGGTAATTTGGTGCTGCTTGATTTGACGGAAGAAGAGATCATCTATGCGGGTAACCGTTTTATCATTTACGCCCTCTATCCTCAATGCAATATCTCGATTCATAAGATGTGGGGCTTCCAAAAACAGAACATTGTTTTTGCAACAGGTAAGTCTATTTTTGATCGTGGTTCGCAAACCAATGTGGGTGAATTGATGCTCAAATACGGTGGGGGAGGCCATGCTGCGGCAGGAACTTGCCAAATTGCAGTTGAAGAAGCTGATCGGGTAGAAAAAGAGTTGATCAAGCAGATTAATGCCGATGGTTAAAATTGATGCAGCGCAAATAGACCCTGATTTATCAGGGTCTTCTATTTTCTACTGTGTTAGTATCGATCAAAACCGTTGGAAAAGGAGAGCCGATGAAACCGTTATATGTTGCTGTACACCCCGATATTAAGCCTTTGAATCAACAGAGAATTGTGCAACGTAAAGCCGCACGAGCCATCGCAGTACGAGGTGAGCGTATTTTGTTAATGTATACCGAACGTTACCATGACTATTCACTGCCCGGTGGTGGACTTGAAGCCGATGAAGATGTGCTAATGGGGATGATCCGTGAGTTACAAGAGGAGACGGGGGCACAGAATATTAAGAATATTGAGCCTTTTGGTTTGTACCAAGAGTTTCGCCCTTGGCATAAGCAGCAAGAAGCTGACGTGATTCATATGGTGTCTTACTGCTATCGCTGTGATGTGGATGAAAAACTAGGTCAAGCCCAGCTTGAAAGTTACGAACAGCGTAATGGTATGAAACCTATGTGGGTGAATATCCACGAAGCTATTGCCCATAACGAGCAAACCCTGCTCAATGATCCACGCAAAGGCATGAGCATCGAGCGTGAAACATACTTGCTACGTTTAATCGCCAAAACCCTTCATTGATCACGTCTTTAGGGGAAGTCGCTTCCCCTTTTCTCCCGTCTTGCAATTTTTACCTATACTTATCCAAGTAACTGAATTATTAATAGTTTGTGTTGTCCAATCAGCATCCTGTTAAAGGGAATGAATTACGCGTTTAACCATTGGTAGCAAGAATAATAAGGGAGAGAGGTATGCACAGTTGGAAGCCTATTGCATTGGGGGTCACATTTGCTTTATCGAGCCAGATGAGCTGGGGAGCGGTGATTGAAACGACTCGCTTGGTTGGATTTGGTGAAGCAAAATACCCAGAAAATTTCAGCCATTTTGATTATGTCAATCCTAGTGCACCTAAATACGGCAAAGTGGTGTTTGGCCAGTTGGGCACGTACGATAATTTCAACCGTTATGCCTCACGTGGTGTAGCTGCGGCCAACACGGAAGAGTTGTATGACCCATTGATGTTTTCTCCATCTGATGAAATCGACTCTTACTACCCATTGATTGCCAGTAAAGTGCGTTATTCAGACGACTACACTTGGCTTGAACTTGATCTCAACCCGAAAGCCCGTTTCCATGATGGTCAGCCGATTACCGCGCAGGATGTGGAGTTCACCTTTGAAAAATTCATGACAGAGGGTGTACCGCAGTATCGAGTGTATTATCAAGACGTTAAATCGGTTAAAGCCATTGCGGACCTGACCGTGCGTATTGAGATGAAGCAAGCGAATCGTGAGCAGTTATTCAGTTTGGCGCAATCGACTCGTGTTTTACCGAAACACTTCTGGAAAGACAAAAACTTGGCTGAACCTCTCAATCAACCACCCGTTGGGAGCGGCGCTTATCAAATCAGCGATTACAAACCAGGCCAAAGTGTTACTTATATCCTGAAATCCGACTATTGGGCAAAAGATCTGCCAGTAAATATTGGGCGCAACAATTTCGAGCAAGTTCAGTACGACTATTACCGCGATGACACTGTGATGCTCGAAGCGTTTAAAGCTGGGGAATTTGATATCAGGGAAGAGAACCAAGCCAAATTCTGGGCTACTTCATATACAGGCAGCAATTTCGATCAAGGTTTCATCAAAAAAGAAGAGATTGCCCACCAAGCTCCTGCATCTACGCAAGGCTTTGTCTTCAATACTCAACGCCCTGTGTTTCAAGATGTACGTGTCCGCGAAGCGTTGAACTATGCGTTAGATTTTGAATGGATGAATAAAAACCTGTTTTACGAACAATACAAACGTACTCGCAGCTATTTTCAAAATACCGAATATGAAGCGCAAGGATTGCCTGACGAGGCAGAACTTGCAGTACTTTCTCTTTATAAAGATCAGCTTCCGGAACGGGTTTTTACCGAAGTTTATCAGCCAAGCATCACCGATGGCAGTGGTCGGATTCGCAACCAAATGCGTGAAGCCTTTGCCTTGTTGAAAGCGGCAGGATGGGAGTTGAAAAACAAAGTGATGACCAATGTAAAAACCGGCGAACCACTGAGTTTTGAGCTACTAATATACAGCCCAACTTCAGAGCGAATTGCGATTCCACTGCAAAAAAATCTGCAATTGATGGGCATTGAAATGAAGATCCGCACAGTGGATACCACGCAATACACGAAACGCCTGCGTGATCGTGATTTTGATATGATTTCGCAAGGTTATAGTGCAAATCCATATCCAAGCCCCAATCTACTGATTGTATGGAACTCACATTATATGGACTCTACCTACAACTCAGCGGGGGCAAATAATTCGGTTATTGACGCTTTGACCGAACAGATTGCAAAAAGCCAGCAAGATGCCGAGAAGCTTCATGCACTGGGTTCGGCACTTGATCGTGTATTGCAGTGGAATTTCTACATCATTCCACAATGGCATTTGAGTATGTATCGCGTTGCGATGTGGGATAAGTTCAGCCGGCCGAGTGTATTACCGAAATATTCCCTCGGTCTAGACACTTGGTGGGTTGATAAAGAGAAAGCTACACGACTTCCTGAAAAACGGCGTTAGGAGTTGCAATGCTCAGTTATATTCTGCG
>JBOFIW010000275.1:0-3133 GCA_051650365.1 Vibrio sp.
TTTGATGCTCACCGCCAAAGGCGAAGAGATCGATCGCGTCATCGGCCTCGAACTCGGTGCCGATGATTATCTGCCTAAACCTTTTAGTGATCGGGAACTTTTAGCGCGTATTCGCGCCATTTTACGCCGCACACAAACCATTCAAGCACCGAAACACACTGATGCCATCGAGTGTCAGGATATTCAAGTCTATCCCGGCAAGCAGGAAGCCTATTGTCAGGGGCAACTGCTCGATCTTACCACCACAGAGTTTGCGCTACTCACCCATTTTGTACAGTCTCCCGGAGAAGCGCTCACTAAAGAGATGCTCAGTGTTGAAGTGCTGGGAAAACGCCTTGCTGCGTTTGATCGAGCGATTGACATGCACGTTTCTAATCTACGTAAAAAACTACCAGAACGATTAGATGGCAAAGCACGGATCAAAACCCTACGCGGCCGTGGCTATTTAATGGTTCAGGAGGAGTGATGCGCCTACCCAAGCTGAATAATCTGTATGGACGTATCTTTGCCATTTTCTGGTTTACCATGCTGTTGGTGTTGTTCGCAGTGCTAGCCTTACCTCACCTTGACCCACGTAAACCTCGTGATCTTTCCCCTGAAGCCTACCAACGTTTATTAGATAACAAAGCGCGCTTTGAGGTGGAGTACAAAGATCATACTGATCTGGGCAAAATTCTATTTCAGCTTGAGGGGCGAAGCAGGCCGCAACGTGAACATGATGGCCGACCGCGCTTCTTTGTCACCGATTTAGAAGGCAATGTGCTGACCACATCCAAACATGCCGATTTTCGCCTTAAGGCTTTGCAGAACTTCTCTTCCAGCATTGAGTCAGTGGGAAAACCACAGCAGCGACTTTACGGCCGTTATATGTTGGCAGGTCCAGTGCCGATTACCTTAGCCAAACAAGATCTACTACTCTATGTCGGCATGCGTTGGGACGAGCCACCACCCTTTTTATTACGCCTGTTTGATAAACCATTCCAACTACTGCTCGCCATTATGTTGGTCAGCACCCCTCTCTTATTGTGGCTGGCTTGGGCATTGAGCAAACCGGCCCAAAACCTTGCCCAAGCCGCACAACGTGTCGCACGTGGTGAGTTTGTGCATGATCCCAAACTGGAACGTGGCACAACCGAATTTCAACAAGCCGGACGCAGCTTCAACCAGATGGTGGATGCAGTCAATCAGATGGTGTCTGGACAGCAGCGACTGCTCTCCGATATCTCTCACGAATTGCGCTCTCCATTAACTCGTTTACGCATGGCCAATGCGTTAGCGATGCGCAAACTCGGAAGCAGCAGCGAATTAGAACGCATTGATACCGAAGCCCAGCGTTTAGAACAAATGATTGGCGACTTACTCGCATTATCGCGCATGCAAACCAACAGCCACCTGATGCGAGAAGTCCAGCCATTAAGCAGCTTGTGGGAAGAACTTCTTAAAGATGCTGAGTTTGAAGCAGAACAGATGCATAAAACCCTCACCTTTGATGCAATTCCAAATCGCAAAATCAGCGGCACACCCAAACTGCTCATGAGTGCCTTGGAAAACGTAGTGCGTAACGCGATTCACTACGGACAAAAGCAGATCCACGTCGCGTTTACGATTCAAGATAACGTACTCAGTATCAGCGTCGATGATGATGGCGAAGGTGTCCCAGAGGAAGAGTTGGCCGATATTTTCCGCCCGTTTTATCGGGTTTCTACCGCGCGCGATAGGCACAGTGGTGGAACTGGACTTGGGCTTGCTATTACTGAAAGTGCCATTCGCCAACACAGCGGCAGGATCAGTGCAACACGCAGTGCATTGGGCGGTTTACAGGTCCGCTTTACTTTACCTTTGCTGGCATAAGAATTCTTTCTAACAAGGGGCAGCAATACCCGCACAATCTCCAGGTTGTTAATGGTATTAATTATCATTAACATGAATTTATCCCCTTCCTATACGCTGTTCTGATAGGAAGATGATATTCATCCAAGGAGGATTTTGCATGCCCCATTTATTTCCAGATCTGCCTTACGCTTACGATGCACTAGAGCCGTATATTGATGCCAAAACGATGGAAGTGCATTACAGCAAACACCATCGCACTTATTACGATAAATTTCTCTCCGCCATTAAAGGTACAGATTGCCAAGATCAGTCACTTAGCGAGATTTTTGCACGTGTTTCAACGCTTCCCGCGGCTGTGCGTAATCATGGTGGTGGTTACTACAACCATATTTTGTATTGGAACTGCATGAAACCCAACGGTGGCGGTGAACCACAAGGCGAACTTGCAGCAGCCATCGAGTGCCACTTTGGCAGCTTTGCCCAATTTAAAGAGGCGTTTTCACAAGCCGCCGTCAATACTTTTGGCTCGGGGTTTGTGTGGCTGATTATGCAAGAGGGTCAACTGTGCATCAGCTCAACCAGCAACCAAGATAATCCACTGATGGATGTGGTTACTGTGCGTGATGAGCCGATTCTCGCCTTGGATGTTTGGGAGCACGCGTACTACATTCGTTACCAAAACCGCCGTCCTGAATACATTGATGCGTGGTGGAGTGTCGTAAACTGGGAAGCCGTCAGCGAAAACTACGCCATTGCTCTCACGCAAGCTGCGTAAATAAACAGAAGGGGCTATACTCGCCCCTTCTTTGCATTCACTTGTCGTCTGTTATGTTTGATATCGCTCTCTACGAACCAGAAATCGCGCCCAACACGGGCAACATCATTCGCTTATGTGCCAACTGTGGAGCGAACTTGCATCTGATCGAGCCACTCGGTTTTGATCTAGAAGAGAAAAAAGTACGCCGCGCAGGTTTGGATTACCATGACTTAGCCCGCGTGACTCGCCATAAAGATTACGCTGCATTTATCGAGTATTTGCAGCGCGAGCGCGGTACTTTCCGTTTGTTTGCTTGCACCACCAAAACTACGCAACACCATGTGGATGCGAAATTTCAACAAGGTGATGTGCTGATGTTTGGTCCCGAGACTCGCGGATTACCTGCCGAGTTGATTGCCAGCTTGCCTGCCGAGCAGCGCATTCGTATCCCGATGATGCCGGAAGCACGCAGCCTCAATCTTTCCAATGCGGTAGCGATTATTGCCTTTGAAGCGTGGCGTCAAATGGGGTTTGATGGCGCAA
>JBOFIW010000276.1:0-1696 GCA_051650365.1 Vibrio sp.
CGGCTTTCTCTTCTTCACCGGGACCTGCGGTGAGCACCACTTGTTTGTGCTCATCCATCACTCCTGTGACTAACTCACAGTACTGCTCAAGGGAGAGATTATTCGCTGAACCGCCACTGCCAGCATGCACAAAAAGCCACACCTTAGCCGGATTAAGCTCTAGCTGCTCAGCGAGTTTGATACGCTGCGCAGCCAACTGCTCCGCAGGAAAGGTCAGATACGGTGCATTAGGCTCAATAATCGGCTGGCCAATATCACGCAAAAAGGCACGTACCAAATCAAGATTGTATTCGTATTCCGGCTTGGCCGATTGCGAGCGTTTTTGCTTAATACGGTGCTGATAAAAAATCTGCGCCAATTTCGTCGCCGGAGCTAAACGATAAGGAATACGTGCTTTCCACACTAACAGCGCGTTATACATAGTCGAAAACAGGTTGATGGAAGCATCAAACTGCTGTGCTTTAACTGTTTGCACCAGTTGCTTATGCTGCGCCTTATCAGCCTGTTGGCCGGGGTCGATGATCACCGCGTCAATCCATGGACAAAGCTCTGCCAGTGCGGCGGTGTATTTCGGCACCAGCGCGGTGATATGACAATCCGGTAGAGAAGCTTTCAGCATAGCGAAACTTGGCCAAGCCAGCATAAAATCGCCAATTTTATCGTTGCGAATAACCAGTAACTTTTTCATTGTGCTCGATAAGGTGTGAAATTTTGCGTGCTCATCATACCGACTTCATAGGTAAATGTGAGGCTTTTTGTTAGGATGAGGCCACTTCCCTGATTGATGAGTAACGGATTGTGAGCCAAAAACGTCTTTCCCGAGTGATTTACCCCGGCACTTTTGACCCCATCACGAATGGTCATCTGGATCTGATTGAGCGCGCCGCGCAAATGTTTGATGAAGTGATCATCGCCGTGGCAGCTAGCCCGAGTAAAAACACTCTGTTTACGCTCGAAGAACGCGTCGAATTCGCACGCCATGTCACCTCTCATCTGGATAACGTCAGCGCGAAAGGCTTTTCCGGATTGTTAGTTGATTTTGCCAAAGCCGAAAAAGCGAATGTCTTGATCCGCGGCTTGCGTACCACAGTCGATTTTGAATACGAATTTGGTCTCACCAATATGTATCGTCGTTTAATGCCGGGCTTAGAGAGTGTGTTTTTAACGCCCTCTGAAGAGCACGCGTTTATCTCGTCGACCTTAGTGCGAGAAGTGGCGATCCACGGTGGCAATGTGGATGAGTTTGTGCCCGCTATTGTGGCTAACGCACTACATAAAAAGAAAAAAATCTAGCGCTTCAAAGGGATGCAAGCTCGTACCCTCTATCAACGCTGGCACTGCGGACAGAAAAAGGTATTGCGCTGGGCAATTTTCTGCTCGCAAAGCGGCTCTCCACAATGGGGGCAAGGCTGTTTGGCTTTGCCATATACTTGCAGCTCTTGCGCGAAATAACCCGGTTTACCATCGCTTTGGGTAAAGTCTTTCAGTGTTGTGCCACCTTGTTTAATCGCGACTTGCAGCACTTGTTTGATGTTCGCTACTAAGGTTTGCCACTCCTCTAAACTCAGCGAGTGAACCGGACGCAGTGGATGGATGCGTGATGTAAACAGCGATTCATTGGCGTAGATATTACCCACACCCACGACTGCTGCGTTATCCATAATAAAAGCCTTTACTGCAATGCGTTTGTTGCGCG
>JBOFIW010000277.1:0-7126 GCA_051650365.1 Vibrio sp.
TAGAAGATTTTAAGCTGCACTCGCAAATGGAAATTGAGATGTTGTTTGACACCCAGCCGGGTAAGCTAAAATCGGAAGTGGCAACGACCTTGTATCGTGTTGTGCAAGAATCACTCAACAACATCGAAAAGCATGCCAAAGCACGAAAAGTCACTGTGTTATTGCAGCAAATGGGCGATATGTTGCAACTCATGGTGCGCGATGATGGTGTAGGTTTTACCAGTAAAGAAGCACTGCAAAAACGCGGGATTGGCTTGCGGAACATGCGTGAACGTGTGGAATTTATTGGCGGTGAATTTGAATTAAGTAGCGAACCACAGTTGGGCACTGAAATTACTGTTTTATTGAAGTTGGATGGAAGCGTTTATGGATAAACCAATCAGAGTCGTGATGGTGGATGACCATCAAGTAGTATTGGATGGTTTTATTGCCCGCTTAGAGCAAGAGCCTGAAATTGAAGTGGTTGCGACCGCGAGTAATGGCTTGGAAGCACTAGAGTTGGTTAAACTGCATCAGCCCGATGTGGTGCTGATGGATGTCAGCATGCCGATCATGAACGGTATTGAAGCAACACGCTTAATTAAAGAAGAAGTACCCAACACCAAAGTGTTGATGCTAACCATGCATGATAACCGTGAATACATCATGCAAGTGATGCAGGCGGGCGCGATGGGGTACATGCTCAAAGAGATCTCAGCGCTAAAAATGGTGCAGGCGATCAAAACGGTTAACCAAGGTGCGACTTACTTTTGTGAATCGACCACTTCTACTCTATTTAGCCAAGAGATCTTACCCACGGCGACGAAACCTAATCCGCTCAGCCGCCGTGAAGAAGCGATTTTGCGTATGGTCGCGCAAGGGTGTAGCAGCAAAAAAATCGCCACTTTGCTTAACATCAGCTATCGCACGGTTGAAACTCACAGGCAAAACATCAAGCATAAACTCGATATTCACTCCACAGCAGAGTTGGCTCAATACGCACTACAACATGGGTTGCTTGAGTGAGCCTATTCAGGTTGGGTGATACTGCCAATGGTGAGCATGGGTGCGGCATCCATATCTTGCGCATTCATCATGGCCGAAATGCGTTGTACTGAAGAGAGTAGCAGGCTTTGTTCCCAATCTTGTAATTGATGAAACTGCTCCACAAAACTCTCTTGCAAAGGCTGGGGTGCTTGAGCCAACAGCTTACGTCCTTCGTCGGTTAAGTGAGCGTGGACTTTACGTTTATCGCTGTTACTACGCACGCGTTGCACATACCCATTGCGTTCCAATCTGTCCAAAATTGTGGTGGCTGTGCCTTGGCTCATATTGGTGTGCACGGCCAGCTCTCGAATTGTTGCTTCTTCACCTAAGCTGTGAATGGAGCGCATCAGAATTAATTGTGGTCCGGTGAGTCCGGCATCTTTATTGAGTTTTTTTGAATGCAGATCAATAGCGCGAATGATCTGACGGAGTGCGATTAATACTTCTTCGTGCTTTTCCACGATAACTCACCAAATTTGTGCTGAATCTGCCGCGAACCATACCGTACTTCCCTTGGTTTTTAAAGCGTTGAGCTAAGAGTAACGATCACTCTTACTGTGGTTTTATTTGATATTTTAATTTCTCCAAAATGCTTTGAGTGCAAATCAATTTGTCTTTGTTTGGTTTGTGGGGGTCTTGGGTTTTGCATGGTTTTTGGCTGGTAATGTGGTGGATTAGGGTGGTTAGCTGGATTTTTTCTGTAATTTGTGTAAAATAATCGTGCTTTCCATAAATGGAATTAACAATGAGTACAAAGCAATTTGTGGTTTTTTCTTTGAAAATGCTTTGTTGTCATTGTTATTGAGCTCGGTTTAAATGACTCAGAGAGGATACATGACGAAAGAAATTGATAAGTACAGTATCAATAATACGGATTACACCGTTGGGCAAGATAATGTACAAAAATGGGGTTTTGATGTGCATAACCCTGTCTTTGGGATTAGTGCTGGTTTTATTGGCGTATTTTTATTACTCACCGTTTTGGTGGATGCTCATGAAGCAAAAGTTGGGTTAGATGCACTTAAACAGAGCATCATCGCGAGCTTTGACTGGTTGTTTATCTGGTCAGGCAATTTGTTTCTACTTTTTTGCATTGGATTGGTGATTTCACCTTTTGGCCGAATCCGTTTAGGAGGGCAGACAGCGAAAGCCGATCACTCCTTTCTATCTTGGCTAGCCATGCTATTTGCTGCCGGAATGGGAATTGGACTGATGTTCTGGAGTGTTGCTGAGCCTATTGCCTACTACACCGGCTGGTATGAAACGCCACTGGGTGTTGCAGCTAATACACCGCAAGCAGCACAACTTGCGATGGGAGCAACTATGTTCCACTGGGGGCTTCACCCGTGGGCCATTTATGGTGTCGTTGCACTTTCTTTAGCTTTTTTCTGTTACAACAAAGGGTTGCCACTTTCAATGCGATCGGTCTTTTATCCGCTATTGGGTGATCGTGCTTGGGGCTGGGCTGGGCATGTCGTGGATATTCTCGCGGTATTGGCCACGCTGTTTGGTTTGGCAACGTCACTGGGGCTGGGTGCACAGCAAGCCGCTTCAGGGATCCACCATGTATTTGGTTTTGAATCAGGCATAGGGCTGCAAATTGCGGTGATTTGTGTGGTGACAGCTTTAGCTACCTTGTCTGTTGCTCGAGGGATTGATGGTGGTGTGAAAGTGATCTCTAACATCAATATGATCGTGGCATTTTTATTATTGATATTGGTTGCCGTAATTGGCTATAGCGTGACTTTCACTTCAATTCCGAGCACCTTATTGGCCTATTTGCAGAATATCATTCCACTGAGTAACCCGCATGGTCGTGAAGATGAAGTGTGGTTTCAAGGTTGGACTGTCTTTTATTGGGCGTGGTGGATTTCATGGTCGCCTTTCGTAGGAATGTTCATTGCTCGTGTCTCTAAAGGGCGATCTATCCGTGAATTCATTGTGGCGGTACTGTTGATCCCAACACTGGTGACTTTGGTGTGGATGTCGGTATTTGGTGGCCTTGCGGTCGATGAAGTAATGAATAAGGTTGGTGCACTTGGCCAAAATGGATTGACCGATGTTTCGCTCGCGATGTTCCAACTGTTTGATTCTCTGGTATTCGGCAAAGTGCTCTCGGTGATTGCGGTTGTGCTGGTATTAGTGTTTTTCATTACCTCATCGGATTCCGGTTCACTGGTGATCGACAGTATTACTTCAGGCGGTAAATTGGATTCTCCAGTATTGCAGCGCGTATTTTGGGCTGTGCTGGAAGGGGCTGTGGCAATTGCCTTGTTATGGATTGGTGGTACAGAAGCAGTACAAGCACTGCAAGCGGGGGTCATTTCAACGGCGCTACCATTTACTGTCATCTTGCTGTTAATGTGTGTCAGCTT
Organism: Vibrio sp.; assembly: GCA_051650365.1. Lineage (GTDB taxonomy): Bacteria > Pseudomonadota > Gammaproteobacteria > Enterobacterales > Vibrionaceae > Vibrio. Next base: position 3,402 of record JBOFIW010000277.1, read on the forward strand.
GTGGAAAGGGCTAAAGACAGAGCCTGAGTTTTCTACCCCAGCTAAAGTTTAACCAACATTGATTGCGAGATACTTTGCGAGAGTGGTAAGGCATAGTAGATTCGAACGAGTTCTGAATTTTATATTCCTTCGAAAAGCATAAAAAAGCGCGGAGGTTCTCCGCGCTATCTATTCATCTATCTATAGCCATGTTAAGAGCAATCTATCTGGAACAAGATTGACCACAGACTTTAGCCGTTATGACAATGTTGGAGGAAGCTTTGCGACTTGTTGTATCAGAAGCGGGTTACCTAAAACATAGCTCAACTCCACTTTGGTCAAGAGAGCGAGTAGACTCTCTTGGCTTTCTGCTTCTTGTACTTTAATTCGAGCAACCGCATCTAAAGGTTCAATCATAGAGCCAGGTTGACGTGAGGGAAGTTTATCCATCATGGCAATATGTAGAGCAATTAAGTTATGGTCAGCGAGTACCATGCGCGCGCTCCATACTTCTTGAAGATCAGCGATATATTCTTCACGACGAGCTTGTGCGGCAAGTACAATTGCTGGTGTTTCAATCTCTTCGGGTGTAGCAAGAATATGCTTTTTCTTAAACCAAGCACCAATTGCGTGTGAGGCCGTGATCCCAGAAAGAGGGACTGATAGCCACAATCCAATTAGGGCCGGGGACATCCACGCAAGAAGCGTCCATGAATCAAGCATGGCTGCATAACCCAGTAATACGCCTGCAATCATGTGCCAGCGGTGTCGATATAATAAATCTATGACAGGCAAGCTACCATCATCACGGCGCTGTGGAGCCCAACCACTATCGCGACCAAAGAGAATAGAAATTACTGCACCGCAATGGATCAACATCATAATCGGTGCGACTAATGCTGAGAGTAAGATTTCAGTAATTGCACTGAGTGTCACTCTAAAACGTCCACCTAAGGTTCGGCACATTGCACCGTCAAACATCAGGAGTAGTAACCCGAAAATTTTCGGGCTGAACAGAATACCCATTGTGATGTAGAACAGTTGTAACGCGCGAGCTGAGTCCATTACTGGCCAAGTCGGGAACAGTGAGAACTGCTCCGTAAAATATTCAGGGCGAATATAGTGTGCTTGCAGTGCCAATAACAAACCGGAGAGGATCAGCAATAACCAAAATGGTGACGATAGGTAAGACATGATACCTGTGGTCAGGTGTAGACGACTGATCCAGTGTAGGCCTTTTGTACCGATAATACGGCTGTGTTGTAGATTGCCTTGACACCAACGACGATCGCGTACGGCAAGATCAATGATGGATGGTGGGCATTCTTCAAATGATCCACTCAGATCCGCGGCGATGGTCACACTCCAACCTGCACGGCGGATTAAAGCGGCTTCAACGAAATCGTGGCTCATAATATGGCCACCAAACGGAGGCCGACCTGATAAATGAGGTAGTCCTGCCGCACTCATAAAAGCTTGGGTTCGGATGATCGCATTGTGGCCCCAGAAGTTACCTTCTTTTTGAACCCACCACGCAAGGCCTGTTCCAACAATTGGACCGTAAATTCGTGCGGCAAATTGCTGCACACGAGCCATGAGTGTCGTGCCATTGATCAGTGCAGGAATCGTTTGAATTAAGCCTGAATCAGGGTCACTTTGCATACGCTGAGCAAGTGAAATCATCGTGCTAGGTTGCATCACACTGTCTGCATCAAGAACCAGTAAGTGTTCATAGGCTGAACCCCAACGGCGGCAGAAGTCGGCGATGTTACCCGCTTTGCGCGCTATGTTTTTACGGCGACGGCGATAATAAACGCTAGCATGACCTGTTGTTTTTTGACGTAGTAACCAGAAAGCTTGTTCTTCCGCTAGGGCGACTTCAGGATCGGTGGTATCACTGAGAATAAACCAATCGAAGGCATGCCCATGTTTCGTTTCCGCCAAAGCTAAGGCCATTGTTTCAACTGCTGCGAAAACACGATCTGGTGCCTCGTTATAGGTCGGCATTAAAATAGCGGTACGTGTTGTGAGTGGCTGTTCTATCACCCCTGTTTTTTTTCGGCTAGCTAAGACCAAAAAGCCCGCAATAGAGCCAGAGAAAGCCAAGGCGATCCAGCAGAAGTTGATTGCAAACAGAACTAATACGGCGTATTCGATAGGAGTTAATCCACCAACTAAAAATACACCGCGCATTTCGTTGATTGCGAAAGCAGAGAGGAATAGAGCAAAGCCAACCACAAACACACGACGCAGAGGGTTAGATTTTACACCATCCGATTGAATTGCTGTGCGAGGAAAACCTTCACTAAGTTGTTTCAGGTTTTGCTCAGGCATATCGCCGTGTTGTTCTAGTGGCATGGCAGTGCCTCCCATTAACTGGGAGGCACCTTGTTCAACCATAGGGTTTGTCATAAAAAATCCGAGTATTGACTACAGGGTCCAACGATATAACCAAGTTTCCACAGGACGCGCTTCTTGCAGTGTCAGCTCTGCACGGAGTTCGGCCAACGTAACTTCGCCTGGATCAAATTCAAATGATAGGCGATATCCATTATTGGTAGGGTTATCACGCAGTACAACGTTACTGATTACCCCTGCACTGCTACGTACTTTGGGTTCTGGCATTTGTGCAGGCTTTGTACCTTGTACTTGGTAATCAATGACGAATAAACGTTTTGGCGTTGGTTTGGCAATGTCAGCACGTCCGCTTGAAGTGCGGCTAACAGTGATCGCTTGTGGATTATCTTCTGGTTGTGCGCCCCAGTTGAGGTGATAAGAAAAACGATATTCACTGCCGGCAGCAAGAGGTTGTGCTGGCTTCCAGAAAGCGACAATGTTGTCGTGAATTTCTGACTGAGTTGGAATTTCTGTCAACACCACTGCACCTGGGCCCCAGTTACCCACTGGTTCAACCCATAAGCTTGGGCGTTTTTCGTAATGGGCTTCCAAATCCTGGTAATTGGCATAATCACGCTCACGCTGCATCAAGCCAAAACCTTGTGGAGAGTTATCCATAAAGGCACTAACTTGCAAAGTGCTAGGATTCGCCAATGGTCGCCATAAACGCTCTCCACGTCCGTTGATCATTAACAGACCATCCGAATCGTGTACAGAAGGGCGGAAATCATCGGTCTTTTCGCGACCATTAGGCGAATGCATATACATACTGGTTGCTGGTGCAAGACCAACTTTACTCAGTTCAACGCGAGGGAAAAGTACCGCCTCAACATCCATACGAGTGTTTTGCCCTGGACGGATAGAGAAACGATAAGCTCCAGAAACGCTTGGGCTGTCTAGCAGAGCATGAACCACAATTAAATTAGTATCGTAGTTTGGCTTCTCAACCCAAAAGGCACGGAAAATAGGGAACTCTTCACCTGCTGGATCGGCCGTTTTAAGTGCTAATCCACGAGCAGAAAGGCCATAAGCATTACCTTTGCCAAGGGCACGGAAATAGCTTGCCCCCTGGAATACAAACAACTCATCAAAGTACGAGGCATTATTTAGTGGGTAGTGTACTCGCAAACCACTGTAACCAATGTCTTCGGTAGGCAGTTTTTGCTGTAACACTTCACCAGCACTGAACATGCTCGGGTCATAACTTAAATGAGTCGATTTGTTGCCTTCAACTAAGGCTATCTCAATGAGATCTTGGAAGAAGAAACCGCGATGAAATAATTGCATTTGGTAAGGCAAACCATCGGCCTTCCATACTGCACTATCCGGTTTAAAACGAATATCACGGT
>JBOFIW010000278.1:0-4233 GCA_051650365.1 Vibrio sp.
ACTTGGCGTGAGTGGCAAAAGTTACTCAATCAAAAATCCCGTTTTTTGAGTAGCTTAGTGCGGCCTTTACTGTGGTTTTTTATGTTCTCGGCAGGTTTTCGTTCTACGCTTGGTCTGTCCATTACCGAACCCTATTCCACTTATATTAACTACGAGGAGTATATGATCCCTGGTTTGTGCGGCATGATTTTGTTGTTTCACAGCATGCAAAGCGCGCTTTCAATCGTGTATGACCGTGAAATGGGCAGTATGCGAATATTGTTAACCAGTCCGCATCCATTGGGTATGTTACTGAGCAGCAAGCTAGTTGCCGTCAGCTTGATCTCACTACTATTGGTTTTCTTCTTCTTAGTGATAGTGGCATTTTATGGGATCGCGTTTGAGTGGCAGGGGTATGCTGCACTCGCTTTAATGTGCTTGGTGGTGGCTGCATTACTGAATGGTATTGGGCTGGTGATAGCAGGGCAGATCAAACAGTTAGAAAATTTTGCAGGTGTAATGAACTTCGTGATTTTCCCTATGTTTTTTATCTCTTCCGCTCTCTATCCCTTGTGGAAAATTCAGGAATCGAGTTTGCTGCTCTACACTTTATGCGTCTATAACCCATTTACCTATGCCGTTGAATTGCTTAGATTTGCGCTCTATCAGCAATTTAATGGCATGGCATTTATGATTGTGCTGGGGTTAAGTGTGCTATTCAATGTTATGGCGGTGCGCCGTTTCCGCTATCAAACCTAATCATGGTCAGAGCGATAAAGAGTAGAAAAAAAGCCACCCGAAGGTGGCTATTCAATCATTTCAGTCGTTCGATATTCAAGCAGACTAGTCGTTTACTTTGAGCTTTTGGAAGTATTCATCGTACAGCGCACTCGCCGCACCCACTTCATCTTGCCATTCACCCTTTTCCATTACGGACTGTGGTGGATAGATGCTTGGATCGTTAGCAAACTCTTTGGGGAGCAGATCGTGAGCAGTCTTAACTGGAGTCGGGTAGCCAATTTCAAGGGCGATCTTGGCGGCATTCTCTGGACGTAATAAGAAGTCGATCATTTTATGAGCCGCTTCGATATTTTTTGCGCCAGTAGGAATCGAGATGCTATCCATCCAGAAAATAGCCCCTTTTTCTGGCCAAATGATCTCAATAGGAGCACCTTCTTGGCGAGCCATATAGGCAGAACCGTTCCATAACATACCGAGAGAGACTTCACCTGCGAGGTAAGGATTGGCTGGGAAATCTGAGTTAAACACCAGTACGTTTGGCATGAGTTTTTTCAGCTCGCGGTAAGCGGCTTTAATCTCTTTTGGATTGGTGGTGTTTGGTGAGTAACCTAATTTGCTCAACGCAATGTGGAAGACTTCGCGTGAGTCATCCATCAACATTAGCTGACCGGCCCATTTAGGATCCCAAAGGTCACCCCAGTTCTTGAGCGATTTTTTATCGAGCATGTCGGTGTTGATGCCGATGCCCGTAGCCCCCCAAATGTAAGGAATGGAATATTTATTACCCGGATCAAAAGGCTTGTTTAGGTAGTTGGGATCCAAGTCTTTGAAGTGAGAAAGTTTTGAATGGTCAATCTCTTGCAGCATGCCTTCTTTGCGCATCTTAGAGACAAAGTAAGTAGAAGGAACGACAAGGTCATAACCTGCACCTTGCGTTTTGAGCTTGGCATACATGCTTTCGTTGGATTCATAGGTGGAGTAGATCACCTTGATTCCAGTTTCTTTGGTAAAGTCTTCTAGGACTTCGCTCGGGATATATTCAGACCAGTTGTAAAAATAGAGTTCTTGGTCTTTAGCCATTGCATTGGTGGTGAACAATGCTGCTGCGCACAGAGCACTCGCAAACAGTTTATTTTTCATTACGTTCCCATAGTGTATAGAAAGAACCTAACTAGGCGATGGAGGGGGAGTATAACAAGATAAAAAAAAATAGGCAGCAGATGCTGCCTATTTGATGCTTTTGTGCGACTTTATTGGCCAGCTTTCAACTTCATGAAGTATTCTTCATACTTCACAGTCTTGTCGCCAACCGCAGATTGCCACTCAACACGATCCAAATCTTCTTGAGATGGGAACAGTGGAGCCACATCTTTAAATTTGTCGTTTGAGGATTTAACACCAGTCAGATAACCAGTATCACGTGAAATTTGCTCTGCAATTTCAGGGCGCAACAAGAAGTCAATCATCTTGTGTGCAGCATCAACGTTTTTCGCACCAGAAGAGATAGCGAAGTTATCAACCCAGCCGATACCGCCTTCTTTCGGGAATACCAACTTGATTGGTAAACCTTCTTTTTGCGCAGCAGCCGCAGAACCATTCCACAACATACCTAAGCCAACTTCACCAGAAAGGTAAGGAGCAGCAGGGTTATCTGAGTTGAAAACCAATACGTTAGGCATCAGTTTTTGCAGTTCAGCATAGGCTTCATCGATCTGTTTATCGTCTGTTGAGTTACCAGAGTAACCCAGCTTACGCAGAGCGATGTGGAACACTTCACGTGTATCATCCATCAACATCAGTTGACCTTTAAGCTCTGGCTTCCACAGGTCGCCCCAGCTTTGGAAGTCATTTGGATCATACATATCCGTGTTTACTGCTAAACCCGTGATAGCAACAACGTGTGGGATTGAGTAGTCGTTATTTGGATCAAAAGGCTTGTCTAGGTAATTAGAATCAAGATTGTTGAAGTTACTTAGCTTCGATTTATCAATCTTTTGCAGCATGCCTTCATCACGCATTTTTGCCACGAAGTAGGTAGATGGAACTACCAGGTCATAACCTTCATTGTGCGTTTTGAGCTTTGCATACAAAGTTTCATTTGACTCATAAGTAGAGTAAATAACTTTGATTCCAGTTTCCTTGGTAAATTGTTCTAGGATACCGCTATTGATATACGGACCCCAGTTCATGAACACAAGTTCCTTATCTTCCGCTGCCGCTGTACCAGACAACAGAGAAAGCGCACATGCGCTACCTGCTAAAAAAGTAGCCAGTTTTTTCATCGACGTTAGCTCCAAACTAAACGTTGCCCTTATGGGCGTTGCAAAGAAAAACAGAATGACTTCCGTCATTCTGTTTCGCGTGTTTCCAAACGGACGTGGATTCTACTTCATTTTTTCTCTTGCTAACAACTGTGAAGTAATAACAAGAGCCAATGAAACTACCAACATCACCGTTGCCAGTGCGTTGACCTCTGGTGAAATACCTACTTTAACCATTGAGTAAATTTTCAATGGTAGAATTTCATAAGTTGGACCAGTGACAAACGAACTGATAATCACGTCATCCAGCGATAGGGTGAAGCTGAGTAACCAGCCAGCTGCTACCGCTGGTTTTGCCAGAGGCAGAATGATCTTTTTCAGTATAACCCATTCTCCGGCACCAAGATCTTTTGCTGCTTCCAACATTTTCACATCAAAGCCATTGAGGCGGCTATAAACCGTCACAACCACGAAGGGTAGACAGAAGGTAATGTGTGCAATAAGCAGAGTAAAGAAGCCTAGTTTTGCTCCCATCACTAAGAACAGAGCAAGCAGCGAAATGGCCATCACGATATCAGGTGACATCATCACCACGAACAGCATACCGCTCACCACTTTCTTACCTTTAAATTGGTAACGGAAGAGGGCAACCGCAGTCAAACTGCCGATCAGTGTTGCAGCAGTAGCAGAAAACACTGCGACATTGATGGAGTGCCAAGCCGCTTGCATTAAGCTGTCGTTGTTCATTAGCGCGTGATACCACTTAGTGGTAAACCCACCCCATTTGATACCAAACTTGTTTTCGTTAAATGAGTTTGCAATCAGAACGATGATTGGTAAGTACAAAAATAAGTACACCAAACTCATAAAGCTAAATCTAATTGAACGTCCCATTAGTCTAGCTCCACTTTCTTATTCAAGAGTTTACCTGCACGATAGTAAGCGTACAGCATGATCGCCATGGCCAGAGTCAGTGCAATACTGGTTGCGGCACCAAATGGCCAGTCACGAGCGTTAAGCACCTGGCTTTTAATCACGTTACCGATCAATAGGTTTTTCGCACCACCAAGCAAGTCTGCAATGTAGAACATGCCGAGGGCAGGGAGTAGAACTAGCAAACAACCACCAATAATGCCAGGCATAGTCAGCGGTAAAATTACGCGAACCAAGGTTTGAAACTTGTTAGCACCCAGATCGCGCGCCGCTTCAATATAAGTGCCATCCAATTTCTCGATAGCTGAATAGAGCGGAA
>JBOFIW010000279.1:0-1304 GCA_051650365.1 Vibrio sp.
GAAATCCGTCAAGCCGATGCGTTACGTGCAGGCAAACCACAAGCGCAGCAGATTTTGGCCGAACACGTGACCCGTTTTGTGCATGGTGAAGAGGGACTCGCTGCGGCGCAGCGTATTACTCAAGCGCTGTTTAGCGGCGATGTCTGCTATCTCAGCTTAAGTGAGTTGGCTCAGTTAGAGTTGGATGGCCTGCCTTGTGTAGTGGCATCACGCACTAACACATTACTGGATTTGCTGCTTACCTCAGGCTTAGCCAGTTCCAAGCGCCAAGCACGCGAGTGGCTGGAGAATGGGGCGATTCGCGTCAATGGTGAGCGAGTACAGCAAGAGGGTGTGTTATCCGGCTTTGCTCTGTTTGATCGCTACTACGTGTTGCAACGCGGTAAGAAGCAGTTTGCTTTGATCAAATTAGATGGATTGGCCGAGTAAAATCGTTTGATAGAAGCAGTGGGGTTAGCCCCACTGACTTTCAAACCAACTTTCCAGAATGATCACCGCCGATTGGCAGTCCACATTGCCTTTGCTCAGTGCTTTGTAACCGCCCATGGCGAACAGTTCTGCACGCGCTTCGGTGGTGGAAAGGCGCTCATCATGCAGTTCCACTGGCAAACCAAAACGGCCATGCAAACGCTGGGCAAATTTTTTCGCGCGTGGGGTGATGGTTTCCAGATCTTTGCCGTGCAGATCGGTGGGTAGGCCAACAATCAATAAATTGGGTTGCCACTCTTTGATCTGCTTTTCAATCTCATCCCAATTGGGGATGCCATCATTGGCTTTAAACGCTTTCAGCGGTGAAGCCGTGCCAGTGATCTCTTGGCCGATTGCACTGCCAATGCTTTTGGTGCCGTAATCAAAGGCCATAACGGTACGTGACATGGTGCTTCTCTTTTAATAAAAAATGTTCAATAAAAATGACAGTAAAAAATGAGGCTGCGTGATAGCAGCCTTTGATTTCGTTAGGCGTGTCCGGCGTCGCTGGAAAGCTGCGCAGGGGAGATGCCGAGTTTTTGGATCGCCTTTTGCCACTTCTCATGCACGGGCGTGTTAAAAATCAGCTCAGGATCCGCTTCTATGGTGAGCCACGAGTTTTCGGTGAGTTCCACCTCTAACTGTCCGGCTGACCAACCAGAATAGCCAAGCGCGACAATGTAGCCTTCAGGCTCCGCCTCGGTACCGAGTACAGTGAGAATATCCTTCGAGGTGGTGACGGCGATGTCATCGGTCATGTTCATGCTCGATTCGTAGTGATCGCGCGGACGATGCAGAATAAACCCGCGATCTTCCGACACCGGTCCCCCATTGAA
>JBOFIW010000280.1:0-3303 GCA_051650365.1 Vibrio sp.
AATACGTTCACTCACGATTCAATGTAACTTGGTGGGTTAATATTGGTGTAGAAGCGGTTCACTTTATTTCGAAAATTGTCACTGTATTGGTGTTGTTTGTTGGAGCCAAGTTTGTGATGAACGGAGAATTAACCATTGGTCAGTTGGTTGCATTCAATATGCTTGCAGCCACGTTTAATACTCCAGTCATCCGTCTTTCCCAGTTGTGGCAAGAATTTCAGCAAATGCGTATTTCGGTTAGTCGATTGGGCGATATTTTGAACCACCGTGATGAAGCTATGATGAACGATAGACAGTGGCTAACGGAGGTTAAAGGGCATATCGAAATTAAAAATCTAAATTTTCGCTACCGAAAAAATAACGATTATTCTCTCAAAAACATCAACCTTACTATTAAGCCCGGTGAAGTGATTGGCTTGGTTGGGCGATCGGGATCAGGCAAAAGCACCTTAACCAAATTGATTCAAGGGCTGTATGAGGCGGACTCCGGCACGATTTGTATTGATAATCATGAGCTCAGTGCCATCAATATTTCCTCTTTGCGAGTGAATTTGGGAGTGGTTCTCCAAGATAATGTACTCTTTAGTGATTCAATCTATCAAAACATTGCTTTCTCTAATACAGAATTGACTCTCGAACAAGTACAACGAGCAGCATGTTTGGCCGGTGCTCACGAGTTCATCACCAAGATGCCGGAAGGGTATCAAACCAAACTGGAAGAGCGAGGTTCGAATTTATCCGGTGGTCAACGACAGCGTATCGCAATCGCAAGAGCTATTGTCAATGAGCCAAAAATCCTGATTTTAGATGAAGCTACCAGTGCATTGGATTACGAATCTGAACGGCTTTTACAGGCTAATCTCAAGCGCATCTGTTCCGATAAGACCGTAATAATTGTTGCTCACCGCTTATCAACAATCCGTTATGCCGACCGTATTGTCGTCATGGATGATGGGGAGATCATTGAACAAGGTAGCCATGAACAATTGATTACGATGAAAGGCAGGTATGCCGATTTACATGCGCAGCAGTCCTAAGGATCTGGGAACGAACATGAAATTACTCAGCATTTTCCATCCTAACTTATCCCATATTGTAGGCTCTGCTCCATCACCATTAGGACGCACTGTAGGCTATCTGATCTGCATGTTTATCGTTGTTGCGATTGTTTGGTCCTGTTATACCGATGTGGACAAAATTGCGGTCGTTAAGGGCCAACTTGTGACCAAGCAACGCCCGCAAATGATCCTGTCTCCTCGTGAAGGGATCATCAATAATGTACTTGTGGCTGAAGGAGAAATGGTTGTTAAAGGTCAAGTGATCTTAACTCTTGACAATGATCTGGAGCACATCCAGTTTGAGAAACTCAATCAAACGTTGGCAGAACTGCAAATCAAATTATGGGCTAGTGATCAGATCGAACAGGTTGTATCTAAGCAACTTGAATCGGTTGCCATTCCTGATAGTGAGAACAAAAAAAATGATTTGTATCTGTTGGAAGTGATTCGGGCAACGAATACGCTCAGTGCTTATCAAATCGAAACTGACTACCTGCAGAATGTAATAGACATGACGGACGCAGAAATCGAGCGTAGTAGGCAAAACATCATCAATCTTTCCGAAATATTGGCTTCTTCTGGAGAATTGGAAAAGATGACTAAAAAGCTCTATGACAGAAATTTGGTCAGCCGTGTTGATTTGCTCGGTAGCATAGATAAGCGCGTGGTTTCTGAAAAAGAGTTGAATGATGAAAAAGCGAATTTAGTTTTTCTGCATGAAAAGAAAAAGGCTCAGGTAAACAACAAAATTAAGTTTAAAGAGAAATTTCTGCTCTCCATCAGTGAGTCACGTATAGGCCAGTTTAATGAACTAAATAAAGTAAAACTGGAAATAGAGGCAATTGAGAAAACCATTGAACTGAGTCAAATCACAGCACCATTTACTGGCCATGTGATCGCTGGGAAAATTCCTAGTCGCGGGGATGTAGTTGATAAGTACACTCCCTTACTGGAATTATCCCCAGTAGAAAGTGATATTGAAATGGTTGCGTTACTACGCAACAAAGATCGGGGACATGTAGAAGAAGGCATGCCTGTTACGATCAAATTAGATGGGTACAGCTATATCAAATATGGTGTGTTACAAGGGTCTGTCAAACTCATAGCCAAAAATTCGAGAAATTACAACGATGGCTATTTTTCCTACCCCGTTGTGATTGAATTAGACAGTAATCAGATACTCTATGATGGCCAACAATATCCACTGATATCGGGGATGTCGGGCGTTGCTGAGATTAAAGTGGGGCAAAGAAAATTAATGAGCTTTTTTATGGAGCCGATGTTGGAGTCATTCAAAGAGAGCTTTAAAGAATACTAATCACACTCGGCAGATGAGAAAACATTTAGCGTGAAGCGAAAGGAAAATTATGAGACAACAACTTCCAATATTAACGCCGATACGGGGATTCGCAGCGATCCTAGTTGCTCTTTTTCATGCACGGTTGGTGATATTTCCTCAATGGCAAGGTGAAATCGCATCGGTGACGCAGTTTTTAGAAAACTGTTATCTGTGGGTGGATACCTTTTTCATACTCAGTGGTTTTGTAATGATGCACGTTTACAAAGAAACGTTTCAAAACGGAGTAAAGGGGAGGCAATGGTGTTATTTTATGTGGCTGCGTTTTTGTCGAATCTACCCATTGTTTTTCTTGACGTTTGTGATTGTCTTTTGCTGGGAATCTTATAAAGCCATCAATAATATTGGTTTTTATGGGGGAGCACTGATGGACTCGTGGGGGATGACAGGGATTCCTGCCTTTAGCGGGCCGTTTAACACCAGCGGTTCAGTAGTGAATAATCTGTTACTTATTCACGGGTTAACTGAGACATCCTTGACTTGGAATATCGCCAGTTGGTCACTCAGTATAGAATGGCTGTGTTATATGGTATTTCCATTTTTGATCCCGCGTTTGATTATTGGGGGGAAGGATACGTATTGGTTGCCTGCGTTGGCTTATCTTATTTTATATAGTTTGGTGTCAACGGCTGGAACGTTGGATCTCACTGGCGGTCATCAAGCTTTCTGGCGTGGGATATGCGGTTTTTCTATAGGCGCTTGGTTGTACCAAGTTCAACTACCAGCAAAGTTTGAGAAATGGATACGTCACGATCTAATATTGCTCGTCTTGTTAGGTTTGATTATTTCCGTCATGCATAAAAAGATGGACGTCAGTAGTGTTATTTTTTGTCATCTATTGTTTTCTCTACTTGTCCTTTATTCTGCTAAACAACAAGGGAGAAACTC
>JBOFIW010000281.1:0-2415 GCA_051650365.1 Vibrio sp.
CGACACCTTTATTCTTGATGGCAATTTAGATCGTCAAGCCGGTACGCAAGAACGCGTGGGTTTAGACTACCCAGAACTGATTGATGATCTAAACGTAGGGAATATCCTCCTTCTGGATGATGGTCGCATTCAACTGCAAGTCACGGCCGTTGATACACAAACTCGCCTTGTTCACACGGTTGCACTCAATAGCGGCAAACTTTCCAATCGTAAAGGCATTAACTTGCTCGGCGGCGGCCTCTCGGCTCCTGCTCTGACGGAAAAAGACAAACTCGATATTATTACCGCAGCAGAGCTACAAGCCGACTTCTTAGCGGTGTCTTTCCCTCGTAATGCTGAAGATATTGAATACGCGCGCCAACTCGCCACTCAAGCAGGCTGCCATGCGCACATTGTCGCGAAAGTTGAGCGCGCGGAAGTGGTGGCCAGTGAAGAAGCGATGGACAGCGTTATTCGTGCGTCTGATGTGATCATGGTGGCGCGTGGCGACTTAGGCGTAGAAATTGGCGATGCTCGTTTGCCAAGCGTACAAAAAGCGCTGATCGCTCGTGCTAAGCACTTAGGTAAACCGGTGATCACGGCCACTCAAATGATGGAATCCATGATTGAAAACCCACTGCCAACGCGTGCTGAAGTGTTAGACGTGGCAAACGCTGTGATTGATGGTACTGACGCGATCATGCTTTCTGCGGAATCAGCCGCTGGACGTTACCCCGTTGAAGCAGTACAAGCCATGGTGCGTATCGCCCAAGGGGTTGAGCACGAAACTCACTGCGCGCAAAATTGTTGGGATGCGCTACAACATCTGTGTAGCGATGCGGGCAAAAGCTTTGCTCTGTCGTCTATGATTTCTGCATCCAAAATCAATCAAGATCTGGGTGTTGCAATTGTCACGGAACAAGGTGAAACGCCACTGTTGATGTCACGCTGCCAGAGCCAAGCCTCCATTTGGGCGGTGTCTGATAAGCCCGCGCTATTGCGTAAACTTGCTATTTTGCGTGGTGTCACACCAACGTATTTCCCGCATTTAGACAAGCAAGGAGATATTGCGACTCAGCTGATTCACTTACTGCGTAAGCCCGCACAAGAGAAAAAAATCGCCTCGATTTTGGTCACTCAACTGGAATCGGTCGAAGGGGTTGGCCACATTAACGTGTGCCGGCTACTCAATTTGGCGCAGCAGGAAGCCCTGTTCGCCTAACCCAATAAGTAACGCGGAAAGTAGGGTTTCGCGTCACTTATATCCCCCAAAACTTTGTAATCATACTCTCCCAAATGCTCCACATAGGGATTTGACCTGCGCTGTCGCAGGTCTTTTTTTATTGTTCGCCGGCGGCTTGTTCAAGTGTTTGGCGTAGGCATTGCTTGGCTTGTTCCATCACTTCGCGAATCTCGCTCCTACCATACGCTTGTGCTGGTGATGCCGATTTTTCTATCTGTTGGCAAAGCTGATATAACTCCGTTAACCATAATGATCCCGCAGAACCTTTTAACTTATGAGCTTGGTTTTTAATCACTGTATCGTTGTCACTTTGTGCGTTACAAATAACAAGAAACTCATCGCAACCTTGTTCAAAATACCCGACAATTTCGCGCATGGTTTGCAAGCCTAAGATCTGCAGATCTTGCCCAAACTTCACCACATCCAATACTTCCGCTCCCTTTTCATGCGCTTCCGTAAGAGTTGAACTCGATACCGCCACTGATGACATCAAGGTTTCACCGTGTCCGGAAAGTTGTTGGCGAAGCATGGCAGCCAATTGCTCTTTCACTAATGGTTTTGCCAAAAAACCATCAAAACCGGCGGCAAGATAGCTGGCGACCTCTTCATTAAACACGTGGGCAGAGACCGCAATAAATGGGATCACCGAACCAAGAGTGCTGTCTTCCATTTGCCGCAAATCTCGGAGTAAATCGACACCGTTGCCATCGGGTAAATTAATATCAAGCAGTGCAATATCAAACCGTTGCTGTTGAAAGCAAAGCTTCGCCTCCTGCACACTTTTCGCTAGAGTCACTTGATGGCCCAAACTGGTTAAAAAACCTTGCGCCACCAAACAGTTAACATCGTTATCTTCCACCACTAAAACATGAGCGACAGGAACCTCATCAACCGCCAGTGCTGGCGTTTCCACTGGCTGGCCGGCAAGCAAAGGCAGCGTGAAGCTAAAACAACTCCCTTGCCCCAGTTCCGATGACAACAGCAGCTCTCCCCCCATCGCTTGCACCAGTTTTCGGCTGATCGCAAGGCCTAAGCCAGTTCCACCTTGTTTGTTGCGGCCAGCTTCGGCTTGAGTAAAAGCATCAAACAGTGAGGCTTGCTCCTCCTGTGCAATCCCAATACCTGAATCTTGCACCGCAAAGCGGATGCCTTGCCCTGCTGGATCTTGGCAAATTTGGATGCACACCTCTCCT
>JBOFIW010000282.1:0-5158 GCA_051650365.1 Vibrio sp.
CGACACCACACGTCTGCTAGCACAGGTAGTTGGTGATAATAATTTATATCGGATCGGAGGCGAGGAATTTTGCGTCACTCTGTTTGATCAATCAATAGAGCAAGCAGAACGTGTTAGCGAACGATTAAGAGCTATCATCAGTCAACATTTATTTGTTTATGGGGACAAAAGAATTCAACTCACGATCAGTATTGGGGTATGTGAATATCAACTGGAAGATAAACTCAATGAACTCCTGAAATTTGCAGACACCGAACTCTATCGAGCCAAAAAGGCAGGAAGAAACCAAGTCCGTTTATTCAGGCATTCAGTAGATAAAAGTGATGTCACTATACAGCAAACGGAAAACGCATAACTAGCTGTTATCTGTATTGTCTTCTTCTTCAAACTCATAAACCAGATTGTAATTTTCAGTATAAGAGCAATGCGGTTGTCGACTACAAGTGAAAAATCGGCGGCCGCGATATTCACCCTGTGTGGCAACCTTAATCACCATTGGGCTACCGCAACGCTTACAAAATCTTACCTCTTGGTCTGCTTGAATTAAATCAATATGGGTAGCTAGTAGACGCCTAAGTTTACCCACTTGGTAACTCATTCGAATATTGGTTCCTATCAGTGGGATATTGGCTGATTTACAAACATGTATCAGTAGTTTCTCACGCTCTACTTTGCCTTTTTGTAACTCTCTACCATCATCTAGTTCAATCACAGCTCTCGGTTCAAGAGTTCTGGCATCACACACCAAAAAATCAAAATAGCTTTTCGAAATCTTGCTATATGCAATGAACCAGTGTTTTTTGTTCGCTACTTTGCTTGGTGTAACAACGTTCGCCATATTCACCTTTGCCAATACAACACCATGATCCCCTACCGCGCTCACTAAAGCATTGTAAAAAGCACTCTCTTTCATATCGAGCAGAGGACCTTTCTTTTTATAAGCGTACTCTTGGGTATTGTCATGACGAATCACATACTTTTGAATAACAAAGAAAAATAGCACTAACAGTATAACGACAATAAAGATTTCAAGCATGAGCTATGAACCACACAAAATAATAAAGTGCCAAAACCTCATCGGAGCTCTGAAATTACCGCAGGTCGAGCAACCGTTCTAGGTCGAATAGTGATGATTTATCATTGATAACTGATGTTGAGTCGAAAAACCAGTTTAGGTTGATGAATTTGTGCGGAAAATAAAGGTGTTCCTCTGTTAAGAGTCAAAAGAACCAAGCAACTAACAATTAATGCCGTGGTGGCATTTGTAGTTCTATCACTTGTCTTTGCTTCAACCTAAGCAGTATGAGTGAATCTCCCCAATACTTCTCAACTAATGCATCCATTAATCCAGAGGTTCTCGCTTTACGCAATGCCTGTTCTAATATGTCTTTATACTGTGCGGCTTGTGGACTCAGATAAAACCGAAAGTCATTGTTATATTTAAGTAGAAGCTGCTGTTCTATCGCTAAATGTGGATTAAGGAGCGACTCCTGATAGATCTCAGTAAGACCACGTGGAAAGTAGTTCACCTCTCCAGTCACGGAGAGTTTTTTATACAGATCACGCCATTCACCATATTCAATATAAAAAGGCAATTGGTTATAACGCCAGACTAAAATATCTAGCCAGTGCTCCCCAAGCCCCGCAATCAATTTCGTTTTACGCAGATCATCTAGCGACATCACTTTATCAAACCGACTTTGCAAGCTTGGAGGTATAAGGAGGACACGCTGCCCAATTAAGCCATTCGTCAGTGGTACATCAATATACGTAAACTGTTGATCTCGTTCCTGTGTTTCTAGCATCCATGTTAGCGAAAGTTGGTTATTTTCGACCATCTTCACCACTCGTTTTTGTGGCAAATGCGCATAAGGGATTTCAATGAAAAGAGTGATACCTTGGTCAGCTAATGCACGTGTTAACAGTTCGTGGTAGTAAGCATGGCCATTATCATTTTGTGCAGGCAACACTAAGGTTAATGTATTTGAACTGGCCAAGACACTCGCCGAAAAACATAGCACAAGTAGGAACCAAGATATTTTCATATCACCTCCAAGCACTATGTAGTTCACCCTTACCAAGGAAGAATATTTTCGACGCTATAACGAGTTTTGTTGATCAAAGTGGCGCAATGCTCCACCTGCGTTACAAGTTCAATACATACTTATCCATCATAGATACCATTCGACCGATTTCTGGCTTGGTGATCGTGTCATTAGCCCCTAGAGCTAATGCTTTAGCTCGGTTGTCATCACTCATCAAAGAGGAGAACATAACAATCGGCATTTCCTTGTATGCTTCATCATCACGCAAGCGTTTTACTAAATGCATACCATCCATTCGAGGCATTTCAACATCCGTCACAACAGCATCAACAAGCTCGTTTACTGAAATATTTTCATCTTTTGCAGTCTGTTTAATTTCCATCAGCTTTTCGTACGCCTCACCACCATCTTTACAGGCAATGATGTTATAGCCGGCAGAACTGAGCGTGTCTTGAATCAGGCTACGAATAAAGGCCGAATCATCTACAACCATGACGGTTTTCGCATTACGTTTAGTGACCATACGTTGGTTCAGGTCAACTTTTCTATCTACCGTCACATCGTATTTTTCCATACTCAACTCTGGGTTGATGTCGGCAATGATCTTCTCAAAATCAAGGATCATGATCAGCTTGGTATCTTGGCGAACTACTGCCACCACACAGTCTTGCTCGCCCGCTTCGAGGAATTGACTTGGGGATTCCACATCATTCCAAGAGATACGATGAATACGACTAATGCTGTCGATTAAAAAACCGTTAGTCATACGGTTGAAATCGGTCACGATCACGTATTTTTTGCTGATGTCAGTCGACGTTGGCACTCCGAGCCATCCAGCTAAATCAACCAACGGTGTTAAAATTTCTCGCGACGAAAAGACGCCAATCATATGCGGTTGTGCATTTGGATAATCGGTCGTTTCCGGCACTCGAATAACTTCGCGAACTTTAGCAACGTTGATCCCGTAATAACAGGTTTTAGTTCGCCCATTGGGCAGCACTTTTTCGAGATGAAATTCGATAATCTCTAACTCGTTAGTGCCGCTTTCAGTCAAAATTGTACTGCTTGGATTGTTCATAATCGTCACATCTTCTCGGGATGGTTATCAATATTTATTCAGTATGGCTTGATAGTGACTTACTCCATTTTCATCGACAGTGGTTTTCACACGCTCGATGCCTTTTTGTAAATCATCCAATACTGACTTATCTATACTTTTATTAAATGCATAATACAGGGAACCTTGCATTAAAACGTACACTGTTTCAAACTCTTCGAGAGGAAAATGTTCTTGGCTCATCCACCAGAGCACCGCTCTCTCATCGTAAGCTAATAAATCAATACGTCTTTTCAATAACTGTTCCACTAAACTGTTAACCGTTGAACCTTCAATCATGGATTCTCTCGGCACACCAAACTGCAACAATTGTTGTTCGCCGATATCATCTCGGATCACGCCAATTCGGTAATTCCCTAGCTCCATAGGTTCCTTAACTTGGATATTGCTCGATTTTCTTGCAAAAACAACCACTTTTATATCGGCAATTGGCCCTACCCAGTTAAATAAATTTTCACGATGTGCCGTGCGAGTCGTCGAAAAAAGTACAGCATCTGGCTTTAACAGTGCTGAGCGATAAGAACGAGGCCAAGGCTGTACTAAAATCTGCTCAGAGTTTAGATTTACATTCACAGCGGCAGCCGCTTGTTGCAGTAAATCCACAGCAATACCAGTGGGCTTGCCATCTTGTGAAAAATTGAGTGGCGGATAATTCTCCGTATAGTAGGTTAGCGACTCCAACCCCTGAGCTTGAACATTAGTCGTTAGACTCCCCCCAAGCACTACACTGAAAACAGCTAACAAACCAAAACACCACTGCATCTATCGTCCTCACCCCATTTGAGTAATCTGTTTAAACTTTAGATGCTGTTATTCAATCCGTCTAATTAGGTTGGGTAGCGATGTATTTTACGATAAGTACGTTCTGGTCGTCCCACCGTACCATAACTGAGATCAGCCTCCAACTCTCCCGCACTGATAAGATACTCAAGATAACGCCGAGCTGTTGTGCGGCTTGCCCCAATTTTTTCACCAGCTTCATCAGCAGTCAGCATTCCAACGGCTTGAAATAGCACGCGAATTTTATCCAACGTAACCGCATCAATTCCTTTTGGCAACCGCTGTGGAATAGACTCGGTCGTGTGTGGCGTAAACATTTTATCCACTTTCTGTTGATCAAAATCCGCCAACTGTTTCAACTCAATTTGTCGTATCTGATATTTTTTTAGTGCGGCTTCGAGTCGCTGAAACATCACAGGTTTGAGCAAATAATCCACCACACCACCACGCATTGCTTGCTGTAACGTATCTACTTCACGAGCTGCTGTAATTAAGATGACATCACAGTGTACATTGCGTCCTCGGATCCACTGTAAAAGCTCAAGCCCTGTGCCATCGGGTAAATATACATCCAACAACACTAAGTCGGGATTCAATACTTCAACTTGTAAACGCGCATCAGCTTGTGATGTCGCTATCCCCACCACATCAAAACCGGCCAACTGAGTAAGGTAACGATGGTGAAGTTCCGCTATAGCTGCATCATCTTCAATGATCAGGATTCGGGCATTCATTACATGGCATCCTTGGGTAAATAAACCGTCATTCTGACGCCTTGTTTCTTACTGTGCATTTCCAGTTGTCCTTGATAACGATCGGCCAGTTGTTTGACTAAATAGAGTCCAACACCTCGATTTTGCTTGGCTTTGCTCGATACTCCTTTCTCGGTCAATTGCCAATGCGCCAAACCTTTAGGCAACCCGCAGCCTTGGTCATCCACTTCTAATATGATTTCGTTTCCAAAATCACTGATTGATACTTCTACAACACGCTGTTCCTGTGGCACAGCAACAAGTGTCCTTGTCGCACTCAGTGTCGCCTCAAATGCGTTATCGATCAGGTTACCTAAAATCGTTACCACATCTTCGGCATTAATATGTGGCGGTAGGCTCTCCAAACGTGCGCCATCTTCAACCAAGAGCTCTAAGCCCAGTTCTCGTGCCCGTTCCGTTTTACCCAGCAGCATGCCTGCAATTAGGGGATCTTTAATCCTTTC
>JBOFIW010000283.1:0-3349 GCA_051650365.1 Vibrio sp.
CAACATAGTTTATGGCTGGGCTTGTACCATCTGGGTTTGTGGTGTAACCCACTTCCTCAACCCAGTACAAAGCACCCTTCCAGACAATGCCAGCATCTTTATCATTTACAATCCATGGCGCAGGCGCATTTTCCCATGAGCCTGAAGTTTCACGAGCCGACTTAGCCCAGAAGGTCGTAAATTCCAAAGCTTGCTGGGACTTAGTGCCTTCATTCAAGAATTGCTTGTAGCCCTGCTTCTTGGCCCAAGTATTGTATTCGAGCACTGCGCTTTTAAAGGCATTCAGGGTAAACGTGTCCGTTGAACCATCAGCAAGAGCGAATGGAGGCGCATTTCGTGTACCACCATCAGGGTTATAGCGCCCAGAACGCATAGGGAATAACCAGTTCCAGTGTGCATCTGTAAGTTCACGTAAGAACTCGTAGCCTTCCGCAGGCAGCTCAATCGGTGGTTGAGGTTCTGGCGTTACAGGTGGTTCTGGGTTTACTGGTGGCTCGATAGGTGGTTCAACCGGTGGCTCTGGGTTTACTGGTGGTTCAATGTTGTCAATGGTTTTCCAAGGCGTCTCCCAATCCTGAATTGTTCCACCACTGGAAATGGTTAAAACCGGTTTGTCACCTTGAGTCCAATATCTGGCTTCAAAGAGTCGGTCAACGCCAGCGATGTTATGTTTGACCTTATCGCCAGCGCTATAAGCGGTGGTTTCATTCCAAAAGTCACTTGGCAGTTCAGGTTCTGGCGTTACAGGTGGTTCTGGGTTAACAGGGGGCTCGATAGGCGGTTCAACCGGAGGCTCTGGGTTAACGGGCGGCTCAATAGGTGGTTCAGGGTTTACTGGTGGTGGAACAACAGTCGCATCGTCGATTTTTTTCCATGGAGTTTCCCACTCTTGAGCATTTCCACCATCCGTCACAGTTAACACAGGTTCATTGCCACGGGTCCAGTATTTAGCTTGGAAATACAGTTCTTGGCCATTGATTGTGTGTTTAACCTTTTCACCTTCACTATAACTAAAAGAGGCATCCCAAATGTTGACGGTTACAGATTCAGGAAGGTAATAGCCATTACTATCTGTTTCGGCAAGCAGTTCCCAAGCACCATTGTTACTGTCTGTGAAGCTAGGATTTTCGTTTTGTATCCACCATTTATTGGAAAATACCCCCCAACGTTGGCCATCCGTGAATCGAACGGTAACTCCCGCTTGTTCATAAGCTCGGCTTAATTCAAAGACGGGTAATTGTAACCAATTAGGATACTGTTCTCTTTCTGAGGCAGCTTGCGAAAAATTACGAACAAGGGAAATATCCTCATTGTATTTGGCTATGGCATCAACAGTAGGAACCCCATTTCGTGGAGGAGCAGTTTCATTGACGGCATAAACATTCGTCGAGACAAGACTGCCAGCGAAAAGGCATAGCGTTAATTTATTTAAATGGTATTTCTCTTTCATCTTATATCTCTCTCTTTTTAAGCCCTTGGAGGGCAATAACAAGTTAGCAGAGAATAGAAAGATATTAAATTTCAAGTCGTTTTTTGGAAATAATGACTTGTATTAAAATATTCTTGTCATTATTCAACATTGTTCATTTTGTGATTTTTTTTCTTGATTGTTTGATGTTGATGCTGAATTAATGTTGTGAGTTTTTTCTTCTAATGTTAGACATTTTGTTTTATTGTTTTGCTTCTGGTGGTGTGAGATTTTAAAAACTTTAATTATTATAGTGTTATATTTCGCTTGTGGTGCTTTGAAATAATAGGAATTAATTTCATTTTTCTGGTTTGTTTGTTCCCATATTTTTTTGATATTGGATAGATATATTCAATTTAAATTGTTTCAAATTGTTAATCTTGTGTTTGTTGAGATTTTTTGAAAGGAAATGTCGATACGATTCGCTAATTTAAATGAGATATTGCTTCAAAGTATTAATCGTTATCCTCCATTTATTATTAGCAATGTTTCCTCATCTTAATGTTGTTCTGATCGGTGGGTATAACCTGTTGTATTCTCTTTGTCAGATCGGTAGTGACCAACGATGGCGCATGCACTTTGGACTCTTGGCATAGGTTTGCTATTATCGGCGCCTTTGATAGCTCTCTGATGTGCAAACTATGCTTTATTCTCTGATTTCTGTATTCGCTCCCATGTTGTTGGGCGCGCAAATCATTTTGACTCTGGTGCTGGTAAAAGGGGAGATCTGCCCAGGACAGCGTGGCCGAATCCATAAGGTGCTACCAGCGCTGGCAGTGTTATGGCTAGCCGTCGCTTCGATCAAAATTGAAGCGTTTCTGGTGGTGTTCGCTCTGTTTTACTTTTATTCACAGGTACAGACCAAAAAGACTCGTGATGAGGGGCCATTGTGGGTGCTGTATTTAGCCAATGGTTTGGCTTTGGCGTATGTCGGGATCTTGATCAGTGAAGCGCCAGCATGGCCAGCGTCGCTCACTATTTTTGCGGCGATTTTCCTGCTTGGTGCGATGTTCGGGCATTTGTTACTGACACTGGCTCGCTCACGCTTACAAGCATTTCATAGAATTTTGCCTGTGGTAGGGGTTTTGTCCGCCATGGTGACGGCGTTATGCATCCTGCCTTATATATATGGTCTCAGTGAAGAACAGATCCATGTGTTAGTGATGCCAATACTGATTAGCTTTGGCTTGCTGATTGCAGGTGTTGTGGTGTGGTGCTGGCATTTGATGTCCGGTAAAACCGTAAACAAATGGCAATTGGTGGTGGCAGGGCTTTTGGTTCTCGTATCAGCAGTGGGGTTCCACGGTCTTTATCACATTCCGCTTTAACGTAACGAAGGTGAAGTGCGTCGCGCAGATCACTTTTCGTTACTCAAATTGCGACTATGCTTGATGGAATGGGGCAGCAAATGCTGCGGGTGGACATTCAATCAGGAGTGATGTGATGGATCTGAGCAACGTACGAAAAATTGATAGCGTGATTTTGTTGGGCATCGTTAATGAAAAACTGCGTTTGGAATGTGACAGTTTGGATGAACTCATCAGCACGTACGAGATGGATATCGAACATTTGATCGGTAAGTTGGATGTGCTAGGTTACCAATACGATCCCCTTACCAATCAATTCAAAGCTTATGCACGCTAATGATTTCTAAAGCGAAGCCATCTTGATTCCATCAAGGTGGCTTTTGCATTGTTGGCGTGCGGTAGCAAAAAAGGCTTGCAGGTAGCGTTTATCCTTTTCACTGTGACGAGTTGCCGCAAACAGTCTGCGCCATAAGCCTTTGCCTAACGGTTTACTGGTAATTAATCCTTGGCGTGAAAACTCGCTGATTGCCCAATTAGGTAGAGCCGCAACACCTAATCCTGCCGACACCATTTG
>JBOFIW010000284.1:0-3783 GCA_051650365.1 Vibrio sp.
GTTTCAGTCTCGACCCGTTATCAAGGGGCATCGGCCACTATTATTGAAAGCCAAATCACCAGCGTGTTGGAAGACCAACTGGCGGGAATTAGTGGGATTGATGAGATTACTTCTATCAGCCGCAATGGTATGTCTCGTATCACAGTGACGTTTGAACTCGGGTATGACTTAAACACTGGAGTGAGTGATATTCGTGACGCGGTGGCAAGGGCGCAGCGTTCACTGCCTGAGGAGGCGGATGATCCGCAAGTGTTCAAAAACAATGGTTCAGGCCAGGCTTCGGTTTATATCAATCTCAGTTCTTCTGAAATGGATCGTACCCAATTGACTGATTACATCGAACGAGTGTTGCTCGACCGTTTCAGTTTGATTTCGGGGGTAAGCTCAGTTGATGTTTCTGGCGGTTTGTACAAGGTGATGTATGTGCGTATCAAGCCAGAGCTGATGGCTGGGCGTGGCGTCGCAACCAGTGATATTTCTGACGCTCTCAATAAAGAGAACATTGAGAGCCCTGGAGGGGAAGTTCGTAATGATTCGACCGTAATGTCGGTGCGAACGGCGCGTGGTTACCAATCACCGGAGGATTTTGAATACTTGGTGGTGAAGCGCGCCAGTGATGGTACCCCCGTCTATCTCAAAGATGTTGCTGATGTGTTTATTGGTGCAGAAAACGAGAATTCGACTTTTAAGAGTGATGGCATCGTCAACGTTAGCATGGGGATTGTGCCGCAGTCAGATGCGAATCCGCTAGAAGTGGCGAAGCGTGTGCACCAAGAAGTGGATAAGGTTCAACAGTTTTTACCGAAAGGAACTCGTTTAGCCATCGACTATGACTCAACGGTGTTTATTGAGCGCTCAATCAGCGAAGTTTACAGCACTCTATTTGTGACCGGTGGGTTAGTTATTTTGGTGCTTTACATTTTTATTGGTCAGTTACGAGCAACGCTGATTCCCGCAGTGACTGTACCTGTTTCCTTAATTTCGGCCTTTATAGCGGCCTATTACTTTGGTTTTTCGATCAATCTGATCACCTTAATGGCACTGATCTTGTCGATTGGCCTAGTGGTGGATGATGCGATTGTGGTGGTGGAGAACATATTCCACCACATCGAACGGGGGGAAAGGCCACTTTTAGCCGCTTATAAAGGCACGCGAGAGGTAGGGTTTGCCGTTATTGCGACGACTTTGGTGCTAGTAATGGTATTCCTACCAATCTCTTTTATGGATGGCATGGTTGGACTGCTGTTTACCGAGTTTTCGGTACTGCTTGCGATGGCGGTGATTTTCTCCTCTCTTATTGCGCTGACTTTGACGCCTGTGCTTGGTAGTAAGTTGTTGAAAGCTAATGTGAAACCAAGTCGTTTTAATCAGTGGATCGATCGTCTGTTTGCAGGGCTTGAGTCCGGTTATTGCAAAATCGTGAGCCGAGCGATTCGTTGGCGCTGGGCGGCTCCTGTCGTTATCGTAGCTTGTATCGGAGGAAGTTATGGTTTGATGCAATTGGTACCAGCGCAGTTAACACCTTCCGAAGATCGCGGCGTGATATTTGCCTTTGTTCGAGGGGCGGATGCGACCAGTTATAACCGCATGGCAGCCAATATGGATCTGGTCGAGCAGCGTTTGATGCCGCTATTAGGACAAGGCTTTTTGAAATCATTCAGTATTCAGTCGCCCGCTTTTGGGGGAAACGCTGGTGATCAAACGGGTTTTGTGATCATGATTTTGGATGATTGGGATGAGCGTAGTGTGACAGCACAAGAAGCACTAGGCCAAGTGCGTAAAGCTTTGGCCGGTATTCCTGATGTTCGTGTTTTTCCTTTTACGCCCGGATTTCGTGGCGGTTCGAGCGAGCCTGTGCAGTTTGTGCTTGGTGGCTCGGATTACTCGGAACTGAAAACTTGGGCTGAAAAATTAGAGGAAGAAGCAGAACACTCACCCTTTATGACTGGGGCTGATATTGATTATTCGGAAAAAACGCCCGAGTTGGTTGTGACCATAGATAAACAACGCGCGGCAGAATTAGGGATCAGTGTGCGCTCGATCTCTGACACCCTAGAAGTGATGCTCGGTGGAAAAAAAGTCACGACCTTTGTGGAACGTGGCGAAGAGTATGATGTCTACCTGCGCGGTGATGAAAACAGCTTTAACAATGCCGCTGATTTAAGTCAGATTTATATGCGTACATCAACGGGTGAGCTGGTGACGCTTGATACCGTAACACGCATTGATGAAGTCGCTTCGGCAATTCGTTTAGCGCATTACAACAAACAGAAAGCGATCACAGTGACGGCTAACCTTGAAGAGGGTTACACCTTGGGGCAAGCTCTTGATTTTCTGGATCAAAAAGCCGTAGAAATGTTACCTAGCGATATATCGGTTAGCTACTCTGGTGAATCGAAAGATTTTAAAGAGAACCAATCGAGCGTGGCGATCGTGTTTGCGTTGGCACTGCTGGTGGCGTATCTGGTACTGGCCGCACAGTTTGAAAGTTTTATCAATCCGTTAGTGGTGATGCTTACCGTACCTATGGGGGTATTTGGTGGCTTCCTTGGCTTGTTTGTAATGGGACAGGGAATGAATATCTACAGCCAGATCGGCATGATTATGTTGATTGGCATGGTGACGAAAAATGGTATTTTGATTGTGGAATTTGCTAACCAACTGCGTGATCGTGGAGTCGAATTTGAAAAAGCAATTATTGATGCTTCTGCTCGTCGTTTACGCCCGATTTTGATGACGGCATTTACAACGCTAGCGGGATCCATCCCTTTAATCATCTCAACGGGGGCTGGGTATGAAAGCAGAATTGCGGTAGGGACAGTGATTTTCTTTGGGATGGGATTTGCCACCTTAGTAACTTTGCTTGTCATTCCCGCTATGTATCGGCTAATTTCAGGCTCCACACAAGCTCCAGGTCATGTTGAAGCTGAACTCAATCATGAGTTGCAGCAAGATGTTAAAGGGCGCGCTCAGCATTAATCATTTTTCCCCCACCGCTGATACCAGCGGTGGGTTTCCTCCTATCCTCATCGCCTCTTTGTCGTCTCAGTAGCATTGGCTGCTCTCTTATCCATGTTGAGTGCCATACCTCAATAGTTAGGTATGTCAACCCTCATATCAAAGTAAACATTACTTGTCGTATTTTTGATTCAGATTGTCGTCTATTAATACTAATAGAATAGATAAAACTACTGTTATTTTACTGCTTTAGTTCTAATTAATATCCAGCTCACTTATGAGACAGACATTATTGGTAAGCTTGAGTTACTCTGATAATGAGTTGATTGCTCAGTGTTTTAAGTAGGGATAGTCATTATGCGTCGTATGTCATATATGGATAATAAACCCTTATCAATACTTGTTGTTTGTACTGGGAATTTATGCCGTTCACCAATGGCAGAAATTATTTTGCGTGAAAAGATACTTCAGCAAAATCTCAATATTCGGGTGAGTAGTGCTGGTACAAAAAAAATGGTTGGAATGAAACAACCGGATGAAAAAGCACTGCAAACCGTACAAGAATCTGGCTACCCAACGGGTCAATGCTCTGTTAGGCAGATTACTGAACAAGATTTTCTTGAGCATGATTTTATTTACGCGATGGATAGAGTGAATTTTGCCGATTTAATTGACCTTTGCCCTATGGAACACAAAAAAAAACTAAGTCTCTTCCTCAGTTTGGCACCGAGTCAGGAAAAGGAAGTACCGGACCCTTATCGACGCAACCGCGAAGCTTTTCAGCAGGCTGCATTTTTAATTGAAGTGGGAGCCGAAGCGCTAATC